>NZ_JCACKS010000161.1:0-4180 GCF_059505505.1 Pelatocladus sp.
AAGTGCTACATCCTTTACACTATAAGCTTTTTAGGCTATTTTGTCGCCCCGTCAGCTGGATTAGACGATTATTTGGAGCAAGTCCAAATACATAATCAATTTCACTTTGATATTCACACCAACTCATTATATCGTCTCTCGAATATGCGCTATCTCCGCGAATAATAATTTTTACATCTTTCCATTTTGAGCGGATTATTTTTATTACTCGTTGTAATTCTTCTAGTCCTCCAGATGCTGGGTCTACGTTAGATGCGCGAAGTTTTGCTGCAAGTAAATGTTTACCACAGAAAATGTAAAGTGGAGCATAACAATACCCTCGATAATAAGGATTAAAAAATGTTTCTTCTTGATTTCCGTGAACTAAATCATCGGTAACATCTAAATCCAAAATTATCTGTCGTGGTGGCTTGTCGTAAGATTCTATAAATAGCTCAACTAGTAGTGTTTCTATTGCTGATGCATCATGTTCAATACGGTGATATCTACTATCTGCCCTTGATGATACATCTTCTGGACAATGCTCAAGCCGATTTAAGGTACTTTTTCCCGCCAAAGTAATTGATTCTTGTCCCGAATTGATAACTTTTCCAACCGCCAGCGAAAATATTGGATCATGACGTAAAGTTTCGTGGTCATTTATATCCTCATAGCCCATGATTAAGCCATATATTCTTTGTGCAATTAAGCTATTAACTGGATGCAGAATTTTATTTGGCTCTCGGTAGTCTTTGAAACATGCTGCCAGTCGTGATGTTATTTCTCTTTTTCTGTCCAGTTCCGCAATTAGTGTTAATCCGGCATCAGATGTTACAGGCTTACCATTGAAATTAACTACAACTGGACATGAATTCACTTGTTCAAATATGAACTGTTCCGGTATACAATCGTTTTTATTGGGGGTCATACTTAAAACTGCTGGAATCCTTTTAAAATGTACATTTTGGCAGTTTATGACCCCTATTTTTTAAAGTCTTGTGAGAAATCCGGGGTAAGTTTATTTACCCTCAAACGTTCTGACGCAACCAGCATGGCTGCACGTTCCAATTTGGTACCTACACCCTATGCTATCAAAATGGCGTTATTAAAAGCATTACTAGAAAGCCAAGGGAAACACCACCAAGACGACTTTGAGATTTGGATCAAAAAGGAATTTTCCTGGATTCGCGATTTGCAGATATACCTGCTCCCACCAGAACAGTTGGTAGTCAATCGCAACGGTTATAAATTAAGATATTACGACCAAACCGCAGATAAAGCCGACAAAAATCGCTCCACAGTACCTATGCAGGATGGGTTTGTATTTCGCGAATGGATACATTTGCAGGGAGAATTAAAAATTTGTGCGGGAGAATGTGACAACCTCACACAATTAACTCAATTATTTGCCCAAATCAATTATTTTGGCAAAAAAGGGTGCTTTTTCCAATTTCTTCCCAATGCAATCCAACTAACTGATACACCCACTTTTACACCAGACCCCACTGCTAGTTTTACCGTACAACCAATGGATGATTTAGGTAAAAAAACTACCTTCAACCGCATTAATCCATTCTCCAACGACAAAGCCCAAATTGACAAAGACCGGATAATAGAACCAGGATTTTTACCATTACGACTTCGTTCTACTAGTGCCCGTTATGACTTCTACCAAAGATACTGATAGTAATAATGCTGCAAATATATTACAAAATACCAAAAAAACAGAAAACCGCTTTGCTGGATTAAGTGTGATTTTACGCTCAACTGAAATATCATCTACAGCGATTTCCTTACGGGAATGGCTAGTTGAGGTTGATACTCCACCCATCTGGATACCTCTACGTAAAATAGATGGGGTAACGAAAATCATGCCAGTACTACCAGAACCGATTTTATACGAAAATTTAATGCGATCGCTCTTAGGGTAAATCGCTGAAAATAGCTTGGTAGAATGGCGAGAGAAATGCTACGAAATCGGTGGTGTTGAGGTCAATTCCCATTCCCTACACACAATCCAAATTACCATTTCCGCTCTCAAAGCCCTTCCCCCCACATTAGGACGCGCTATCCATGCGTTGTGTTTTCGCTGGTTTGCTAATGCAAATCCCGAATTAGCCGAAAGGTTACACAAAGAAGATAGTTTACCAATGACAATCGGGTTAGAATATTGTTCTCCCAAAAAAAACCTGTTGAAAATCAGCTTAGGAGCCATGTAAAAATAACTTGAACAAATTAGCCAGAAACTGAATAATGAGAATATAACTGGCATTGCAGGATGAGATGGCTGGTAACGAGGTAGTCAAAAGCATTCAAGACAAGTATGAGGAGTTGTGTCCTTACTTGAATGAGAAAACAAGACGTATTTGGGCAGCGATCGAAGCCCAAAGCCTGGGTTGGGGGGGTATAAGTCAGGTTTCAAGAGCAACGGGACTGTCCCGGACAACAATTCATGCCGGGATACGTTTGTTGTCAGAATCAGATGGGTCACAAACGGAGGCACAGACTAATCGAATCCGTGAAGTTGGTGGTGGACGTAAACTACTCGAAGAACAAGACCCAATGCTGCTAGGTGATTTGGAATCGCTGATTGAACCAATGACTTTAGGGGTTATGTAAAAATAAGTTGGTCAACCTTGGCAGCGCCGGGTACGGCGCTGCCCCCTCTACTCGAGAACTTGAATGAGCCGAATAAATATAAGGTTGACCAACTTATTTTTACATAACCTCTGAGGTACGAATGCATGACTTTGTTGACCCCGAATTAGGTAAAGCAATTCCTTATGGAATTTATGACCTTACAAAAAATCAAGGATGGGTCAATGTGGGTATTGATCACGATACAGCTGGTTTTGCAGTCGAGTCTATTCGCTATTGGTGGTACTCAATGGGAAAACAATTTTATCCCACAAGTCAGCATCTGATGATTACAGCAGATTGTGGTGGTAGCAATAGTTATCGTTCTCGACTATGGAAGTTAAAACTACAAGAATTTGCAGACGAAATTCAGAAAACGATTCATGTCTGTCATTTTCCCCCCGGCACGAGTAAATGGAATAAAATTGAGCATCGCTTGTTTTGTCACATCACTCAAAATTGGCGTGGTACACCTTTAACTAGCTTGCAAGTCGTGATTAATTTAATTCGCAATACTACCACCCAACAAGGATTAGAAGTAGAAGCTAGTTTAGATGAAAATCGCTACCAAACAGGTATCAAAGTTACAGACCAAGAATTTAATGCTATTGCTATTGAGCGCAACTCTTTTCGTGGTGAATGGAACTATGTAATTAAACCCAGAATTCCTGCTTAGTTGTTCAAGTTATTTTTACATGAGTCCTTAGAAGAACGCACCGGACGCAACATTGCTTATGGCGAAATTTTTTACCACGCCAACCGCAGAAGACAAACCGTAGCATTTACCCCCCAATTACGACAAGCTACAGAAAATGCGATCGCGCTGGCTCAAGTTGCTGCTAATCAGCAAATGCCAGCCCCCATTAACAATAACAAAAAATGCTCCTCATGCAGCTTGCAACGAATTTGCTTACCTTTTGAAGTCAAAGCACTCCGTGCAGAAATGTAAACCAATTGTTTGAAAATTTCAAATCCCAAAGTAATATGTCAGTTCTCTACGTTACTCAAGCCGAAGCCGTTTTAAGTAAAGTCTACGAAGCCTTCACTGTCTCTTTAAAGCAGGAAGATGGTACATGGACTTGAGACTTAGCGAATCCTGGAAACGGGATTGAAACATTAACCTTATTGATATCTTGTTGCTGAATCGGATTCCTTGAGACTTAGCGAATCCTGGAAACGGGATTGAAACTTAAATTTAATGATTTGATAGAACTGGAAATGGACTTGAGACTTAGCGAATCCTGGAAACGGGATTGAAACATAGATACTGGTTAGTTGCTACCCTTACAGCACCCGCCTTGAGACTTAAGCCTTCAGCAACAGCCTCTTTCACACGAGCGATCGCTCCTTGCACATTCCCCCAGTACTTCTTCACTACACCCAAACACGGCTCTGGGTTAATCCGCAGTCGTCTCAATTCGTTGCAAATCTCACTAATCTCTTGCTTGCTAGGCTTATCCGTATTTGAAACGACTTCGACTTGCGGCTCGGAGAACTCGTCTTCTTGAGTAGACCTCTTGCAAAATTATTTTATGGTATAGTTAAGGGTTTTGTATCATGTAAT
>NZ_JCACKS010000162.1:0-44821 GCF_059505505.1 Pelatocladus sp.
ACCATAATTCTTCTCTCAATGGAATGATCCTTACAGTCCTACCTGGGGAGTTACGAATTGCTGGCAAAAGATAATTTAGACAAAAAACTGGAGAAAGAACCTGCCCTCAGAAGTGAATTTGAACATGCACTTTTTGTAGCAATTAACGCTGCTTACCAAAATGATTCTGGTGATGATGCGGCTCATAGCTTTCTCCAACGTATACTCTACCGAATAAATCGCCTAAATTTATTTTGGTATGACGATTTACGGCACTATACGAATGAGCGATCGCTCTATTTATCTCAGGTACGGAATCAAATAGAGACTGCTTGGCAAAAATGGGAACTCGACCAAATCGACGTTGTAGAATTGCAAAAATTGGATGTCAAGCAAGCACTCATAGATCATGCTGCTGAAGATTTAGATCCACCACTGTCTCCAGAAAGCCGTTATCTGCGTGAACAAATGAGCGAGGCTGGCTATCGGCATTTGCTAGCTATTGCTTCCTTTGATGGCTTAGTTGAAGGTAGTCGCCTTTCCCGCATTCTTGGTGGTACAGCGAATGAAGTCCAATGTACACTCATACGGGTACTACTAGAAGAATACGGCAATGGTCGCTTCTCTCGCAAGCATTCGACATTTTTTGCTCAAATGCTCAACGAATTCGGCATGAACACCGAACCAGAAGGATATTTTGACTTAGTACCTTGGCAAGTATTAGCTTGTGCCAACCACAACTTTTTGATGACAGAATGCAAGCGTCATTATTTGCGTTACGGTGGCGGACTAACATACTTTGAAGTGGCTGGCCCTGCGGCTTACAAAAATTATCTTGCAGCAGCGCAACGATTGGGATTATCGGATGCAGCAATGGGTTATTGGGAGTTGCATATCCGTGAGGATGAACGTCATGGTCGTTGGATGTTAGATGATGTGGCTTTACCTTTAGTAGATATGTACCGTGATTTGGCGTGGGAAATAGTTTTGGGGTACGACCAAGAAAAAATCATGAGCGATCGCGCTGCTAAAGCTGTGGTGCAAGCTATACGTCAAGCAGAACAAACCGATTCTTAAAATTCATCTCTGCAAGACGCTCAATACTTTTATTTACATTTTGCAAGCAAGTAGGTAAAGCATATGCCTTACCTACAAATATTCTATTTTCCCTAATTTCACATACCAATGAAAGACATATTTTTTTGTCCAGAAGAATCTAACTTCTATTCAAATTGTTTAGAAAATTTTGCTCTCAGAAATTGCAAAAAATCTGAATGTATAGTCGAGTTCGGCTCAGGAGATGGTAGTCCAATCATCAATTCTCTATTGAGAAATAAATTTGATGGCATGATCCAAGGTTTTGAATTAAATACCTCTGCTTGGAAAGTTGCAAATTCAACAATTGACGAATACAATCTAGCTCATAAATACGTCATTCACAACTCATCTTTTTTTGAGTCGTCTCAGCCAGAAGCAGAATATTTAGTTGCCAATCCACCTTATATTCCTGCACCAGATAATGATATTTACATGCCACTCTTATTTGGGGGTATAGATGGAGCCGCAGTTACGAATGAACTTTTGTCACTTGACTATGAAAATGTTGTACTTTTAATTTCTAGCTTTTCCAATCCTAAAAGTACAGTAGACCATGCCACAGCAAATGGTTATTGTGTGAGTAGTTTTCTGATTTTACCCTTGCAATTTGGCTACTATAGCTCTGAACCCAAAGTCAAAAAACACATCGAAGAATTACGCAAGCAAAAAATGGCCTTTTATTCGGACAATTATTACTTCTTGGCTGGTGTTTTATTCAAAAAATGTCAAGAAGTTAAAGTTGATTTATCTGATGAATTAATTCAAGCAATGACAAGTTTGTAAAATACTATAGCCATCCCATTTCCCATTTGATGTTTGAATTACTAAGATTCCTAAATCAATCTTGAATAAAAAGACCTCCGACTAATTAAAGAAGTCGGAGATCTAAATCTCTCAATTTTTACGAGACGTGATCATTCCTATCGACTTAACCCGCTACAGGTTCCAACAACTGAATGTTAGAAAAGATAAATTCTTGAGTTGAAGGTTGGTTTTTGGTATCAGTACTGATGAACCGACGATTCATAATAAAGTAATTGCCAACTTTTTCATATTGATCGTCAAATTCACTTCTACCACCTTTTTGTTCACCTGTTTGCGGGTCGTGGTATACGGAATCATAAGTGTGAGGTAAGTAGCCTTCCCCAGTTTCATGAACGCTAAAGGTGTGAATTGTGACAACAACACCGTGGATATGACGATGAACGAGGCTAACTATGTTATTGCGGACTTTGTATTTGTCGCCTGTAGACTTACCAGCAACTATAATTTCAACCGCCCCTGTTTCATCAGTGTCACCATAGCTAAAATTATTTGCACTGTGGGTTTCTTCAAAGGTGCGACGGACACGATGAATAGCAATTTCCCAAGCTTGATTATTAATCGCCTGCTTGGCTTGCTCATCTTCTACCTCAAGCACTTCCGCTTTGAGATTAGCGCTAACGCGAATTTTGCCTGTAAACACCTGATCATCTTGTTTGTAAGTGATATCTGCGGTGTAGCCAGGAAATTTTTTATCCCAAGTGTATCGGTTTTCGTAGGCAGCCCGGAAGAGTTCTTGAGCAGATACTTGTGTTGCAGTCATTGGTTTCTCCTATATTTTGTTAGTCTATGTTAGTTTTTTAGCTTTGCTGCTATTAGTTAGCATAGAAGTAATTCTCAAGACCGCCTAGTCCCCAAGTGGGTACACTCTATGGTTAGTTCTCTCCACAGTTTACTTGATGCGATCGCCAAAACTAATAATGAACAAGAACTACAACTTGCTGTCAAGAACACAGTCGGTAAGCATTTTGGTGTCGAACGTTGGGGTCTATATCTCTGTGATGACCTGTCTACAGGAGAAAACGTTGAACTGCAAAAAATTCCAGAGGTCTGTTTAGAAGGAAATCCGATTGGGCGCTATGTCGTTGAACGCCATGCACCAGCCCATGAACAATTGATTTTAGCGCCAGGAGATTGGCAAGATATTTGCCCACGCCATGATCACGCCCACGTCATGAGTGGGCCGATTGTCTGTGACGGGCGTTTGGTGGGAACACTCAATCTCGCTCGCGCTGATGGTTATCCTCCCTTTGACGCCAACGATTTAGCTGATTTGAGTGCTTTGTGTTTACATTTGTCGGCTAAACTTGCGACTTTGAGGGTGAAACCAAAAACCTTCAATTCCCCGTTAGTTGGTCGCCTGACACCACGAGAGTTAGAAATTGCTGAGTTAGTAGCGCAAGGGCTAACCAATGGGGAAATTGGGGAAAAGCTTTTTATTACCCAAAATTCAGTGAAGCAAGCGTTGAAGAGGATGTTTCGTAAGTTGGGGGTTTCGGCGCGAGCGGAGATGGTCGCGAAGTTACAAGATGTGATGGGGTGAACTACCCAACACCATACCCGGTAGGGTTGGTGTGGGCTTCCAACTTCACGGAGGAATGCCGCATCACAGGCTTACGCCCACGATTTGGTCTTACTTCCTCTCCATTGGCGTTAGCCTCCCCTGTCCCAGAGGAGGACAGCATTCTGATTCCTTCTGCCCTAATATTCATAGCAGCATTACCATCTCTGTCGTGATGTGTCCCGCAACTTGGACAAGTCCAAGTCCTGATATCTAGCGGTAACTCGTTGATTTGATAATGGCAATCAGAGCAAAGCTTGGAACTAGGAAACCATCGATTTATTTCTATCAACTTCCCGCCACTACGCTCTAATTTGCAGCTCAAGAAGTTGACGAAGGCTCCCCATCCAGTATCAGATATAGATGCAGCTAGTTTGTGGTTACGTACCATGCCCTTGACGTTTAAGTTTTCGACTACAACTACTTGATTGTTATCAACTATCTTTCTAGATAGCTTGTGTAAGTAATCTTGACGGACATTGCTAACCTGTTCGTATACCCTAGCTACAATCTTTGTTGCCTTTCTACGGCGATTACTGCCTTTTACTTTACGTGCAGCAATACGCTGTTTTTTGGCTAATTTCTTTTCATATTTGGCTAAGTGTTTCGGGTTTGGATATTTGGAAACTTTTTCACCGTCATAAGTAATCGCAAAATCTTTTATTCCTAGGTCAACACCAACAATCTTATCTTTATCGTTTGATGTTGAGTAATCACCCACCAACGGACAGCGCCGCTCCGCGTCTACATATTCCATCAACACAGAAGCGTAGTACTTACCAGAAGGACACCTACTGACGGTAACAGTCTTGATAGTCCCATCAAGTAGACGATGTATTTTAGCCTTTACAACACCTAGCTTTCCAGGAAATTTCAAACAATCGTTGACTTGTTTTACCTTCTGTGGATACTGAATTGACTGTCGATGATGTCTTGACTTGAACTTAGGATATTGCGCTCTACCTTCAAAAAAGTTTTGATATGCACGGCTAAGGTTGAGACTAACAGATTGCAAAACTTGCGAGTAACATTCTCCTAGCCATTCCGTCTCTTCGTCTTTTTTGAGTGCCGGCAACAAAGAATTTAGACCAGACTGAGACAAGCCTTTTCCGGTTGCTTTATAAGTTTCAATACATTTGTTCAACCCATAATTCCACCACCACCGAGCGCATCCAAAATGCTGTGCAAGTATTTCAACTTGTTGTTTTGTGGGGTACAACCTGACTTTGACAGCTTGTCGTCTCATCTAAACTTCTCCAAATATCGACCTGTTACTATTATATACATTTTTTAGTAATAGCGTTCCGGGAAAATTGACAATTCCTCATACATCTTTTTCCTCTCTTAGCATCCATGTAGGAATAAGTTGGTCAACCTTGGCAGCGCCGTACCCGGCGCTGCCCCCTCTACTCGAGAACTTGAATGAGCCGAATAAATATAAGGTTGACCAACTTATTTTTACATAACCCCTTACGAGGCAAATCTTAGAAAAAGAGGGGAGGCTTAAAGCCCCTTTATTAATAAATGGGCCAATTGGATCTCTCAATCTTATGCCTCCCCTCTTTTACACTCACGCCAAATGCGTGACCTGCGGTAAGAATTGGTCAAAGATGCAATCGTCATTGTCCGCCTTATATCCCGACACTAAACGGACTACCGTTATAGTGCGGGACGAGGGCGCGAATTAGTTAACAAGAAACAGTAACGAATCTTAAGTTACTTAAACAGAATACGATCGCATCCTCACACCAAGACGCGATCGCTCTATTTTATCGTTTGTCTTAGGTTATTACATAAGCACCAGAAAAGACTTTTGCTTGCTTTGGTTTCACATAGACGCGTTGACCCTCTTGTAAATCAAGTTGACGAAACTGTTCTCGACTGAGGAATGCATTGATTCTTTCACCAGATTGCAAAGCTAACTCAGCTCGAATCTCCCAACCTAGATGAATGATGCGGTCAACAATCACAGAGGTAGTATCATCACTTGCTTCTATTGCAATTAATACATCATGTGGTCGTAAAAATACTTTATCGGTGGGAGAAACTGTACCTCTGTTGGGTGCAATACCTGCATTACCTGGTAGAACATTCACCGGGCCAATAAAGCTCATCACAAAGGGTGTGGCTGGGTTGTCGTAGATGTAAGCTGGGCTACCAACTTGTTCGACTCGTCCCTGATTCATCACCACGATTTCGTCTGCAACTTCCATTGCTTCTTCTTGGTCATGGGTGACAAATACAGTGGTGACATGGACTTCGGAATGCAGATTACGTAACCAGGTGCGTAAATCCTTGCGGACTTTGGCGTCTAAAGCTCCAAAAGGTTCATCCAAGAGTAAGATGCGTGGTTGCACAGCTAGCGCCCGTGCTAAAGCTACCCGTTGTCGTTGACCCCCAGAAAGCTGAGAAGGATAGCGATCGCCAAATCCCGTTAACTGCACCAATTCCAAAAGTTCCTCGACTCGTTGGCGAGTACGGTGTTTGTTAGCTTTGCGGAGTTCCATTGCAAAGGCGATATTCTCTCGCACTGTCAGGTGTTTAAACAGCGCGTAATGTTGAAAAACAAAACCAATGTTACGTTCCTGGACGCTGCGATGAGTAGCATTTTCGCCCACTAACCAAATTTGACCTGCATCTGGTATTTCCAAACCAGCAATCATTCGTAGTAAGGTGGATTTACCGGAACCAGAAGGCCCTAGTAATGCTACTAAAGATCCAGTTTTAATTTCCAAACTTACATCGTCAACTGCATGGAAACTCCCATAGTGCTTGGAGACATTTTCTACTGCAATGCCCATAATTAATCAATTTTGCTTAAGTATCTGTATACGTAATCTTAACTACTATTTGCCTACCAATATTTAGTATTTTTATAAAAATCTCAAGTTTACTGTATTGATTGATACAAAAAAACTAAAATAAATATTTTGTAAGATATATTGCATAATTAGGTATATTATGCATTAGTTTTGCGGATACCAGGAAAAGTCAGATTGTTAAACAAGTGCTGACTAAAATAGATGCGATACAATTGACGACTAATGGTTATTCCATCCATTTGAAACTTCACCAATCCCATACTTTCTAATTGATGAGCGATCGTAGGTTCTAGAGAAATACTACGTTCTGAATCAATTAAACTTTCAAAAGCCTCTGCGAGGTTAGCGTTTTCTTGTAGTGTTACCAGAAGTCGCCGCAAATGAGTACGATATATCCCTAAGTCTGTAGCTGCTTCGCGCAAAAGTTCCGATAATGTTATTTTTTGACGGCAAAGGTAGTAAAGAGCAATCCGCACCAAAGCTGGATGTCCACCAACCATTTCCATCATGTGTTCAACTTCCCTGTTTTGCTGCCAATTGAGTCCATGACGTACTGCTAATTCCTCGATTTGTGAACGAGTAAACTCAGGTAAATGCAATGGTAGCCCTACGTTCCATGGAGATTGACACAGATTTAGGGGTATGTAAAACTCTGTAGAGTAAGTCATGATTAGGCGTAGTTTTTGCCAAGTCTCCTCTTGTTGAGCTTCCTCATTCCAGGAACGTAACAAGGACACAAATTCTTGAGCTAGTTCAGAATGTTCAAAAATCCGGTTTAGTTCATTGAATGCCAAAACCACAGGAGTTTCAACAGACTCTAACAGATAATTTTTGAAGTATGAGCTACAGCTTACCTTGCTACCAGTTTCTTGATCCCAGTATTCATCTAGCTTGGGTTCTAAATTTAATTGCACAGATACACTTTTACAGAACCACCGCAAGAATTTATCAAGATTTCTCAGAATAGCGACATCAACTTGATTGAAATCTAAACTGACAATCCGATAGCTCAAAGCTTTAGAGCGTGCCAAAATTCTGAACATTAGGGAGGTTTTTCCCATTTCTTTGGGAGCTTTGATGCGAATAACGCATCCTGGTAGAGTGATTTCTCGATAAGCCAACTCTTCAATTGGAGGGCGAGGAATGTAATATATTGAATCCAGAGGTACAGGACCACTAGGATATTTCAGAACAGTAGATAGAGATGAGTAAACACAAGAATTTTTGGTTGAATTGTGTATTTGTCGTCGTTCTATTTCAACCACATGATCCTGATCAGAATCAATATCTATGATCTCTTGGTTATCTAACAGATGAATATAGTCAAATCCTCGATAAAATTCGCCACTTTTGTCGCAACAGGTGTAATCTTCTTTTCTTAAATCGAGATTAAAAGCACTGAAGCAAAATTTCAGAGTACGTTGATCTAGTCCAGTAGTGACAGACCATAGGCGGCTGATACTTTTAGTAGATACTTTCATTCGCTCACTGAGTTTTTCTTGAGTAAAACGCTCTCCATTGTTTTCTTGTATTTCTGCTAACTCAATCGCAGCTTGTAAACGCTTCAGTCCTATAGCAGTTAAGATGACACCCCGAATACGTTTTGTTTTTTGGTTTTCCATATATCTGTAGATAGATGTTTATCTACTTAACTTGAAATAAATCCTGAAATTAATTGAGTTTTCAGTACACACTCATTTTAATTTCAAGCGACCTTAGTAAATAATTTTAAAACTAAAAAAATAAAAAGTTTAGAGATGATTAAAATCATCAGATGATGATTTTATAAAATTCGTTATATATTCAACTACATGTGATTCATTTGAGTATCTTAAATGAATCACATGGCTATCATTTTTATACAAAAAAACAGAAATATTTTTGCGATTACATGTCAATACGGTTCAGATAAGATAATTTACTACCGATAACCTTTTTAGAGACGTTGCACTGCAACGTCTCTACACATCGGAAAACCTACCAATAACCTTAACTGAATCGTATTGGATTACATGTAAATTAAATCAACAAGTAATTAAATATATTTATTCCCAGAGACTTTGTTATTATTTATATGTTTTGCTAAAGTAAGTATTTTAATTAATTATTTTGTTGTGATATGTGGTGGATAAATTATCTTATCAGCAAGCATATTCATTTATAGTTAATGTTAGCGACTTCCTACGAAAGCGCTAGTAATAACAAGATATTTTGGATTAAGTATTCATCCGCTCGTAAATAGCAGAAGCAGAAGGCGAAAAGCGTGTTAAATAGCTAAAAATCCAAAACTTAATACAGGAATCTATGATAACGGGGACTGTAGCGATAAACATTTTAATAACTGCTTCATTCTCTGGAAGTCCAAAATGATGAGTAAAGCTTTGCAACAGCACATTCCATCCCTCCGCAGAGTGAAATCCTACAAACATATCGGTAATTAAGATGAAGAGAAACACCTTAGTAGGATCACCCAAACTCAGAAAAGTACGATTGGAAAAACTTCTGATTGTTGTGAGTTTGGTTCGATTAAAGTAAACAAGCGCAGTGAAAGCAACTAAAGCTATACCATCAGCTAGAAGATTTTTAAGTCCATTCTGAGCTTCATTGCGTGACTCTCGCCAGAGATCGATTGCTTTTTCCTCAAGCATTTTATGTTGTTCATCTGGAGTCATTGGTGGTGCTAACCCAAGCAATTGTTCAATTTCCAGGCTCTCTTTAATACCAACAAATTCTCTGACAAAATTTTGTTTAATTTCTTGACTTAGTTCAACTTTAGTCGGATTTTTATTACTGTAATTACCAAGCATTGGTTCAAAAATCAAATTTTTAGTAATGATTTGAACTAATAGAGGTACTATTAATAATATTAATAACCAGCGAATGGCCATTCTATCTTGTTTACGGCGCAGTCTGATTTCTCTGACTACTTGTTGCTCATATTCTGGATTAAGTTCCTGATTTAAGGAAAATCCTCCCAAAAAAAAGCCAGAACGTTTTCGTTTATTAGGAACTGAATCAGCTTCAACAGTTGGGGTATCAATTGTTCTGCTAAACGCTTGTTGACTGACTTCTTGATTAGAATCAGAAGGTAGTTCAGGGTCAGTGGTAGTTGACTTCGGAACTGTAGGATTGATTGTATTAATTTCCTCTTTGATATCTGCTTCTTCTCGATATTTGCTCACAACTGAATCAATATAATTCAGCTTTTCAAAAATTACAGACTCTACACTATTGTTTGGATGGCGAGATTGTTGCTCTTCGCCACTTGAGGTGATTACAAGAGTTTGTTCTAAATGATTGGGCCTAGAATCTTGATGTCTAGATTGATGGCGCCAAAAATAGCTACCCAGACGAAATTGAGCTAAATTATAACGGACTCTCCAGAGTTGGCGATCGCGTAAACTTTTGATGTAATCAAAAACTGTTTTACTTTGGTCGAGCGTATATACAATCTTATTTCCGTTATAATATTTATCTTCTATCGCCTTAATCTTTTGCGCTCCTTGATAAGCTTCTTCGAGTAAATCCAACTGTCGCTGATTAAACCAATTATTTAATCGATGAAAATTTAGTCTATTAAAATTTAAATTCATATCTTTGAGATACTTTTACCTGTTTACAGAATTTTCTAATAGCCGTAATAAAAGTATTAATAACACATTAACTAATAGCAGCACATTTGATGAGAAAAATGATTATATATTTTGATAAACCTGTCTGTAAAATGGCTATAAGGGTTTAGGAGTGTAAGTATGTATGTAGGAGAAGTGATATTTTCATCCATTATTGGCATATACAGTTCATGATGGCTACTAAATGCAAAAATCTAGAGCTTTAACATAATTATTTAGCTATAACAATAGTTAATTCCATACCAGATAAGCCAGTTAAGGCAGTTAATGATTTACTTAAGATTAATTAATATACATAAGGCGGATTTAAACATTTGGGATGCTCTTATACCCAATCCCCAATCCCATTTGTGATTTTAATTACAGCGATTTGTTACAAAAAAGTATTCTAACGAGAGATTCACGATTGGAGGATTTATTAGATAAATTGCTAAGGAGTTGTTTTAATTCCTTGTAAGTGAAGGTTAGTCCTTCGTGAAAATCCTATTAGTTGAAGACGATCTATCTATATGTGAATTTCTCTCTGGTACACTAACCGCCTATCGATACACAGTAGATATTGCAACGGACGGTAAACTTGGTTTGGAATTAGCTCTTCAAGGAGAATATTGTGTCATTTTGCTTGATGTTATGCTTCCCAGACTCGATGGGTTGAGCATATGTCGTCAATTACGCGATCATAAATGCCAAACTCCAATCCTCATGCTGACAGCAAAAGACTCAGCTGAGGATATTGTCATGGGTCTGGATGTGGGAGCAGATGATTATGTGACGAAGCCTTGTGAATCTTCTCAACTAATAGCGCGAATTCGTGCTTTGTCGCGTCGTCAGGTAAGTGCAATGTCTTATTCAGTATTGATATGGGGAAATTTGTGTTTCGATCCAAACTTAATACAAGTAACCTATAAACAACAACTCATTGCTCTTAGCCCCAAGGAATATAGCTTACTGGAGCTTTTTTTACGGCATCCTCAACGGATCTTCAGCCGTAGCAACATTATTGATCATCTCTGGTCAATTGATGAATCCCCTACAGATGCTGCGGTGACAAACTTGATTAAAGACCTGCGACGTAAACTCAAGAGTGCAGGGATGGTGGAGGAGCTAATTGAGACGGTGTATCGCTTGGGATATCGGTTAAAGGTAGCGCTACAGAAAGAAAAACAGAAGGAAGCAGAAACAAAACAGCAAAAGCCAAGTGATCCAGAGCAAGAAGGCTTAGTATTAATTGAGGAAGCTACACAGGATTTTCAGGCTTCCTTACCAGAACGAATTAAAGTTTTGGAAACAGCCGCGCGATCGCTCCAAGTTGATTATTTCGATTCTACACAACGAGAGCGTGCTAAAGAAGAAGCACACCGATTGGCAGGTGCTTTAGGGACGTTTGGATATGCCAAAGGGTCAGAGTTAGCACGAGCGATCGAACACTTATTTAGTGATCAATCTAAGTTGGGAGAGCAGCAATTTACCCAATTTCTGCAATTGCTAACACAGTTGCAGCAGGAAATCGCCAAGCCACCTGTTTCTCCCATCATCCCAAGCCTACCAACAGTTGCTATACCTTTGGTGTTGGTCATTGATGATGATGATGATCATTCTTTCACAGAGTCATTGTGCCAAGCTGCACCAGTGCGAGGACTACAAGTAGAGGTGATTGCTGAGGAGTCAATTGCATTGGAGCAAGTGGCGAGTCATCCTCCTAGTATAATTTTACTCAGTCTGAATCCTGCTTCCATGCCAGGCAAGCTAACTCTATTGGAAAAGTTAAAATTACACTTTCCTGGGATTCCAGTGCTGACTTTGGCTGAACAAGATTGTTTAGATACTCGAATTAGTATTGCGAGTTTGGGAAGTGAGAGTTATCTTCTCAAATCCATTACAACAGAAGAAATATTTGAGGCGATCGCTCAATTTATCCCACCAACCACCCCACCGAGTCCCAGAGTCATGGTTGTTGATGATGACCCAGTGCAGCTGAAAACACTAGCACTTATGTTACAACCTTGGGGGCTTGAGGTGACATCTGTTGGCAATCCGGAGCAGTTTTGGCAAGTGCTAACTTTTACTGAGCCGGATTTGTTGCTGTTAGACTTGGAAATGCCTATATTCAATGGAATTGAATTATGTCGTGTGGTGCGGCAAGATTTAAAATACGCAGATTTACCGATAATTATTGTCACTGCTCATACTGGTGTTGACTCTATTCAACAAGTGTTTGCAGCCGGAGCAGATGAATTTATTAATAAGCCGATTGTTGGTCCAGAACTCGTAACTCGTGTGTTGAGTAGGATTGAAGGAGCTTCGCGAGTACAAGGCGCAAGACTAACGCATATGCAGCAACAACTGCTGCGATGTCAGCAACAGCAATTGCAAATATCTCAACGAGAAGCCAAGATTGATTCATTAACTCAAGTTGCAACTCGTTACCATTGTGATGAATTCCTCGAACGGGAATGGCAACGCCTGATCTCTAAACAAACTTCACTTTGTTTAATAATTTGTGATATTGATCATTTCCAGACTTATAACGATCGCTACGGCTATCAAGCTGGAAACAATTGTTTGCAACAAGTAGCTAATACAATTCGCCAATGCATTGACTCTAGTCATCATTTAGTGGCACGATCAGGTGGAGATGAATTTATGATTGTTTTATCGGATACAAGCTTAGTAGGGGCGTTGCAGGTCGTAGAGCGAATTCAGCAAGCGATCGCCACTCTCCAAATTCCTCATCAATCCCCTTCTACCAATGGCTACATCACATTGAGTTTGGGGATCACAGGTTCTGTAACAAGTCAAGATAATTCTCATAAAGATTTGATTGCGATCGCCAAGCAAGCTCTTTATACAGCAAAAGCAAGAGGATTTAATAGCTACTGTTTATACTCGTTGTAAATAAGTCGGCAGAAATAAATATAATTATGTTACGAAAAGTAAACATGTACCAAACCCTGACAAATGACAAATGACTTGATTTGTGCCGACTTCCTTAAAGTTTCCCTATTTGATATGGCTATAACAACCAAATTCTACGAAAGCGCCAATTTTCTTGTGTATCGAATAGTAAGTGAAAATGATCATATTCCTATCACACTTAATTGTTGAAGCAGAGAAAGCGCGAGTTCTGGGCCAAGTAATTGCAGCAGAAGAATATTATGAGCAAGCGATTGACACAGCGAAAGCAAATGATTCTTTAGAAGAAGAGGCTTTCGCGTATGAATTAGCCGCTCAGTATTATCTAGAACGCGGTAGACTAAGATTTGCTCGGAATTACATGAAAGAGGCACACTATGCTTACACACGCTTGAATGCAACAGCAAAGGTAAAGGAGTTAGAAACAAAATATCCACAGCTACTATTAGGATTATCAGTCAACAGCAACAATTATACGCACTCAACCAGCCCAAAACTCAGTAGTAGCTCATCAGAAGAAGCTTTGGAATTACTAGAGGCTGTCATTAGAGCAAATCTAGCTATTTCGAGCGAAATTGAACTAGAACGGCTACTGAAAGTTTTGATGAAAATCCTGATTGAGAATGCTGACGCACAAACAGGATATTTAATTTTGCCTTCCCCAAAAACGTTAGAAAATGGGGAAGAATGGCAAATTTTAGCATCTGGCACCGTAGATACTGAAGCTAGCGAAGATGCTTTAGGAAAACCTGTCATCAAAATTAGTGTACAGTCTCTTCCCATTGATTATTATATCCCAATATCAGTGATTAATGATGTAATCCACACTTTAAAAAATGTAGTTGTGGATGATGCTAGCTGGGAGGGTAAATTTATTCATGATCCTTATATTAGACAACATCAAACTAAATCGATATTGTGTGCGCCACTGCTCAATCAAGGACAACTGGTTGGGATAGTATATCTGGAAAATAATCTTACTAATGGAGTATTTACAAACAAGCGATTAGATGTATTGAAATTATTATTTGCACAAGCAGCAATTTCGATTTCTCATGCCAAAATATATAGCCAATTGCGTGAGAGTGAAAAGCAATTACGCGCCAAGGAAAGGCGAGTAAATCAGATTCTTGATGCCATTCCGATTGCGGTAACTGCACATGACCCCACTGGAAGATTCATTTATAACAATCTAAAGGCACAGCAACTACTTGGGATTAAAATTCCACTAGAAATTAAAACAGAGCAATTGCCAGAGGTTTTTCAAGCATATCAAGCGGGAACTGACCAACTTTATCCCATCGATAAACTTCCGCTTGTACGCACTTTTGCAGGTGAATCGGTGAAGATTGATGATATGGAATTGCGTCAAGCCGATCAAACTATTCCTCTGGAAGTTTTGACAGTTCCAATTTTTGATGAAACAAGCGCAATTATTTATGCGATCGCGGCTTTTAGGGATATCACCGAACACAAACAATCAGAGAAACTCTTAGCCGAATACAATCAAACTCTCGAAACTCAAATTGCAGAACGGACAGAAAAATTACAGCAGCAAAACGAAATTTTACAAGCTCTGTTTGACCACATTCCTGTAATGTTAAAACTTCGTGATCAAGCAGATCAAACGTTAGTAATTAACCGAGAATATGAGCGTGTTCTCGGTTGGACTTTAGACGAACTGCGAGACGTTGATTGGTTGGCAAAGTGCTATCCCGATACAAAACAACGTCAACAGACAAGGGAACATATTCAAGCGGCGACAGGAAAATGGTTGGATTTTAGAACTAGGTGTCGGAATGGTCGCTATGTAGACACGACCTGGGCAAATATTCGCCTCAGTACAGGTCAAATCATTGGGATTGGACAAGATATAAGCGATCGCAAACAACTAGAAAAGGCTTTGCAAGCATCACAAGCAAAACTTAACGATATTCTTAACTCCGCAGGTGCTTCAATTACCAGTTTCCGCGTTTACCCTGACTGCACTTGGGAGAATGAGTATCACTCCCTGGGTTGTGAAACCGTTTTTGGTTATACTCCCCAAGAATTAACTTCGGAACTTTGGTTATCACGAGTTCCTTCAGAAGATTTGGCAGCCATTACTAAACAAGCTTTCGCAGCGATCGCCCAAGAACAAGCAACTACAGTGGAGTATCGCTTTTATCATAAAAATTGCTCTCTGCGCTGGATTGCACACACCTTAACCTCTCGCTGGGATCAAGCAGGAGATTGCTGGATAGTCACTATGGTTGGAGTTGACATCACTGCTCGCAAACTAGCTGAAACGGCCTTGCGAGAAAGTGAAGAGCGATTTCGTGAGATTGCCGAAAATATCAATCAAATTTTCTTTGTCTGGTCTGCTGATTCTGAGCAGTTTCTTTATATCAGTCCTGGATATGAAAAAATTTATGGATTGAGTTGTGAGAGCCTCTATCAAAATCCCAAATCTTGGCTAAATGCAATACATCCAGATGACCGTAAATCAGTATGGCAATCTCTTAATGAACAGTCTCAAGGTAAATCTGCTTGGCGTGAATATCGGATTATTAAATCCGATGGCACAATTCGTTGGATGTTTGCCGAAGTGTTTCCAATTTTTGATCCAGATGGAAACCTTTTACGCTATATCGGATTAACAGAAGATATCACTGAGCGTAAACGCGCAGAACAAGCCTTGCGAGAAAGCGAACTGTTTTTACGGAGTATATATGAAGGCACGGCTGCTGCGATTTTTATCGTTGATGTGCAAGAAGATGGTGGCTTTCGTTATGTTGACATTAACCCCGCCCATGAGTGGATGTCTGGACTTTTCTCATCAGAAATGGCTGGAAAAACCCCTGAGCAGGTTTTTCCACCAGAGGATGCACAGGTGATGAGTGCGAGATTTCAGGCTTGCACCACAACCGGAAAACGAATCACTTATGAAGAACGTCTGGTAATCAGAGATAAAGAAACTTGGTGGATTAATGTCTTAACTCCTATTTACAGAGAAAATGGACAAATTTATCGTTTGATAGGTAGTTGCTTCAACATCACAAGACGCAAGAAGTTGGAGCAATCTTTGCGATCGCAAGCAGATCACGAAAGCTTGCTCGCTACCATTACCCAGCACATCCGCCAATCACTGGATTTGGAACAAATTCTGGCAACTACAGTGGTTGAGGTACAAAAAACTCTCCAGGCTGATCGAGTATTGATTTTCCGTTTAAATCAGGATGGTTCGGGAGAGATTATTAAGGAAGCTGTTCTTCCAGAGTATCTGATCACAAATCAGATGCGTTGGACTGATGAATGTTTCCCAAATGACTGCTACGACTACTATCGCCAGGGAAATCCCCGCATTTTACCAGACGTGGCAAAAGATGAGTGGGCAGAGTGTCTGGTTGAATTTATGGAACAAGTCGGCGTCAAATCAAAAGTGGTTGCGCCCATTGTTCAAACCTTGGAAGACTCCTCAACCAGGGTTTGGGGATTGCTTATAGTTCACGCCTGCTCCGATTATCGCCAGTGGCGAGCATCTGAAGCAGAGTTTTTGCAGCAAATCAGCAATCAGTTAGCGATCGCCCTTCATCAAGCAAATCTCTACCATCAGTTGCAAATTGAACTAGCTGAACGCAAACAAACTGAAAAAGCTTTGCGCCAAAATCAAGTTCATTTGGCCATGGCTCAAAAAGTTTCCCAAATCGGTAGTTGGGAATTTGATTTGAACAGCCAGAAGATTAGTTGCTCACAAACAACATTTCATCACTGGGGAATAGAACCAGTCAAAGGTGAACCAAGCTTTGCTCAACTGCTTGAAAGAGTTCATCCTGAAGATCGAGAAGTTCTACAACAATACGTTGAACAAGCGATCACAAAAGGAATTACCTACACTTTTGATCTACGAATTGTGTGGCCGGATGGTTCAATTCGTTACCTGGATTCTCGTGCAGAACCTGTATTTAATACACAAGGGCAAGTGATTCAGTTAATTGGCACATCACTTGACATCACCAAACGCAAGCAAACAGAGGATTTTTTGCGTGAGAGCGAAGAACGCTTCCGCAAGGCTTTTGATGCTGCACCAATTGGTGTAGCACTAGTTTCACCCCAAGGAAAATTCCTGATGGTGAATCGTTCCCTATGCGAAATTGTCGGATACACCGAAGCAGAAATGCTCAATCTCACCATGATAGAGATCACCCATCCTGATGATTTAGAGGCTGATTTAGAACTCATGCAAAAATTATTGGCAAATGAGATTCGTGTGTTTCAGGTGGAGAAACGATATTTGCACAACCGAGGAGATACGATCCATACTCTTTTAAATGTATCGCTCGTCAAAGATCAACACAGACAACCCCTGTATTTTATTGCTCAAATTCAAGATATTAGCGATCGCTACGAAGTTGACCGCATCAAAAATGAATTTATTTCGATTGTGAGTCACGAACTCCGCACCCCATTAACTGCTATTCGCGGTTCTGTGGGAATTTTAGAAACGGGTGTCTTTGATAATGAACCCAAACAAGCCAAAGAAATGTTGCAAATAGCTTTTAATAATAGCGATCGCCTCGTGCGTTTGGTGAACGACATTCTTGATCTCGAACGACTAGAGTCTGGCAAAATTCAGCTTGTGATGGAAACATGCGAGATTGCTAATTTAGTACAACAAGCAATTGAGACTGTGCAGGCGATCGCTAACGAAGCTGAGATTAAACTTTCCGTAATGGTTCCAAATATGCAAATTTCGGCAGCAGCAGACTCGATTATTCAAACATTAATCAATTTGTTAAGTAATGCGATTAAATTCTCGCCTGTGGGTGGTACTGTTTGGTTGAGTGCAGAGTTGATGAGTCCAGAAGAGGACGCGGGGATGAGACGAAGTGGAGGAAGTGGAGGAAATGGAGAACAAATTGCTCCCGTGTCCCCTTTGTCTCCCCTACCTTCCAAGATCCTATTTAAAGTCCGCGATCAAGGACGTGGTATTCCTCCAGAAAAGCTGGAAAGCATTTTTGGACGCTTTCAGCAAGTTGATGTCTCTGATCGTCGTCAAAAAAGGGGAACTGGGCTAGGATTAGCCATCTGTAAGAACATTGTTCAGCAACACGGTGGACATATTTGGGTTGAGAGTGTGTTGGGAGAAGGGAGTACGTTTTATTTCACATTGCCAATCATGAAAGAGGAGGATTGTCAACTGGCATGAACAAACGTATTCTGGTTGTAGACGACGAAAAGGACATTCGTAGAGTGGTTCAAATCTCGCTGGAAAATTTTGCAGGCTGGAAAGCAGTCCTAGCTGAGTCAGGAGAGGAAGGGTTACTGAAAGTAAAAACTAACAAACCCATAGATGCTATTCTCTTAGATGTGTCGATGCCAGAGATGGATGGATTTCAGGTTTTTGATTGCCTTCGCTCAAATGTAGCAACGCAATCCATTCCTGTGATACTGCTTACAGCTAAAGTGTTACCAAGCGATCGCCAACGCTTTGCCAAGATGGGAGTTGCTGGTGTCATCACCAAACCGTTTGATCCCATGAGTGTTTGGAAACAAGTTGCTGAAATTTTGGGCTGGTAGAATAAGAGGGACAAGCGGTGAGGATCTGTATAAAGAATTTTGTAGAATTGTATAACCAAACCATAGGTTTTATTCAATATTAATCATAGACTCTATGTAATAATAAAGATTAGATACTCTTATAGATTGCTTATAAGTGTCTTACTTTTCGGTTTTATGCTCTGTCTTGAGTGAGTTTAATCTTGGAAAAGCCTAGTGTCAGAGTGTAATCTATCTTCCAAATATACCTTTGGGTGCGCTTTTGAACGCCCCAAAATTAATTTAGTCATGTCCCGTAAGCTGATTTTGCTCATCGATCACGAAGCTTCTATCCGAGCGATTTTACAAGTTTGCTTAAGCCGTCTTGGTGGTTGGGATGTGCTATCAGTTTCTTCTCTCAATCAAGGGTTGGAAGTTTTAACTATTAAAGAAGCATTATTGCTCAGAAAACCTGATGCTATTGTTCTAGATGTGCCGATGCTGGAAACAGATTGTCTTGGGATTGTTCAAGAATTCATACAACATCCACTCATTGATGATATTCCAATTCTTTTGATCACCACAAAAGCAAGTTGGTTTTCGCGTCAACAGCTGCAAGAGATGAATATTGTTGGAGCGATCGCCAAGCCTTTTAACCCAACCCAACTACCAGAACAAATAGCTGAACTCTTGAAATGGAAATCTAAGCAAACTTAAAATATCTTGATTATGATTTCAGAATAATCCTATTTTTGACTCTTTTTTTATTAATTGCTTATTTTCTGCTTATTTTTTGCTGCTAAATTATTCATAGATTTGACATGTTCATCTTTTTAAACAGTCTCTTGGTTAATTGATTTACTAGGTATAATTAACCTGATTTATGACAGTTTAGAGATGGCTATTTTTTCATGCAAAATCAGAAATACTTTTAATACATTACTTTTGATTAGAGATATCTGCAATGAACAAGCTAATATCATCTTTTAACAAACTAACTGGAAAATTGCTTTGTAACAGTGACGAGACGCAAATGCAATTTCTGCATAACTCTTTAGACAAAGAAAATATTAATGACTGCGATTACTATGCTCAACAGGTAACGGTTGATCTTATTCAAGAATATGAAGATGATGCTGAGTTACTAAGCATTTTCCAGCAAGCGGTGCTTATGCGAATACGCAAAACAAACAAGACTGCTGGTAAAGCCAATATTCGCCAGTTAAAACAATAAGGGGACTGGGAATCGGGGTGATAGAGATATAGGGAAAATTTTGATGGATTCTCCTCTTTACATCCTCACACCGATTTTCAATACAGGGCTTTTTATCAGGTTACTAAAATGTTAATTATTTTGTCATTAACTCTAAGCTAGTTCAACATTATCTCAATATCAAGTATCATGTATTTGCTGGATTAAATTGCAATCAAGTTTGCAACTAAATACCTCAATAATTAAAAAGTTAAGTTGAATATAAAAATAGTGATCTTCACTAGTAAATTTTTTTCTAATCAGAGATACTTTTTTGAGAAGTAAATTGAAATTGTTTAGCAAACTCCAAAACTAAAATCAGTTTGAAGTAAAACCTACGAGACAAGCTAACAGATTGACGATATTACAGATTGGCGTTAGTATTAATGCTTTCATAAGAAAAACCCCAGTGATACTGGGGCTGGGTTGAACGTTTCCTATGTCACTATAGTCACGTAGTGATTATTCCGAAACAGTGAATTTCACCCATAAAGATGGGTAAAAATTAACCCCGGTCACACCGGGGTTAATTGTGAATCTAGTGCTAAAAAGAGTTACGAGCAAAGGATATAACGGTATTTAGCAGCCAAGAGTTGAAGTGTATAAGATATTTTTTTGTCATTTTTCAATAAAATCTCAACACGAAAAAATGACAAACCATAGCATATGGTTATCAAACACTGCCGATACAGCTGCGAAATCAACAAAGGCAGATGAATCAAAGTGTGGGAGTGTTGTAGAGGTGTAGAGGTGTAGAGGTGTGGGAGTGTAGGGGTGTAACAACGGGAGTATCCCAAATGTCCAAAAAACCCACCTGCTCATAGCTCAAGTCTGCTTAAGTAGACTGCTTGATTTTTTTGAGTCGTCTGAAGACGACTTGTGCTATTAGCTTAACTAATAGCTAACGGTTTAAACCGTTAGCGGTATATTGGGGAGCATCCCAATTTTTGAAAAAACAAGAGCGACTAGAAGTCGCCGTTAGAAAAACATAGGCGCCTGTAGAACGGGCTTCCCATTTGCCATCAGGCTACCCTACGCAGGCTACAATTAGCCCGCTCAGGAGACTTAGTTTGTCTAGTCCCAGACTTCCAGTCTGTGGGGATTTTAAACATTTGGAATGCTCTCTGATGCGATCGCAGCTTCAAGACAGAGTAATCCAAAATCCTGTTAGGGACTTGCAATTTAATAATGTACCAATCATTTATGACTTTTCTGCTTTATATCAATTACCTGACTGGTATTTTATTTTCACGCAAGTCCCTTAGCTCGACTTTATCCATTTTTACTAAACCCAAAACCTGACCCTGAAACCATTGTGGGACGGTAGTTTTAGTTTTTGAAATTTATCGAGAATCAGTGATATGGAAAAAGTATTTGCCAAAAAGCTAGGGTTTTTGCCGAATAAAGAAAGCTAGAAAGCTGAATTCTTAATTTTGGATAAAGTCGAGTTCAGAGAATGACGGAATACTACATAGCTATATGCTTTTTTCTAAAAGTGAAAAATCTTAACTGAAGCATATTGAGATTTAACGAAGAAAATTTTTGATTTTTATTAATAAAGTCATGATCATGAGAAACTTTTTCTCAGTTGTAGGGTGATACCCCTCATCAATTTACAAATACTTTCATAATATTAACCAAATACTTCTCACTCAAAACGTTCTAGTTTTTAACAGTAATATTAGGTTATTTTGTTCTTATAAATTTATTATTTGCATCTTATTTTTATAAGCTAGGATTAAACCTAACAATAAAGAATAAATGTAGTTTAATCTACATTTAATTTAGAAACAAGGAGTCTTATTAATGACAACTATTAGAAAAGTTTATGGCTATGAAACCCTAAGCAATGAAAAAAGACAAATGACGATGATGCTACAGAGTAAGCAGATTTATCAGTGGAGCCAATCCACAATCGTTCGACTGAGCGTTTCGCACTGAGCTTTCCGAAGTGCCGAAATGTCACGATGAAATCCAAAATCTAAAATTATTTGGTCCTATCTCTATCTTGATTACTATGCTCTATCAAAAATCAGTTTTAAATCCTAATTCAAAGGTTTTGTGTGTTAAAGCGAATCATGATAAGTTACACACGCAATTTCTCTATGCAGCCAAAGTGATAGCAGTAATAATCATTTTTTTGTTGTCAAATTTCTTTGGCAATAGTGTTGCCCTAGCAGCTAATTCCTCGTCCTATGGTTACTATAAATCAGTTAATCCAACACCTGGAGAAACTAAATTACCTACAGCAACCCCAACGCCTTTAGGAGTACCAAAGCAGCCTGAACATCCTAATATTTTGGTGATCATGGGCGATGATATTGGCTGGTTTAACACTAGCGCTTACAACCGAGGCATCATGGGCTACCAAACACCTAATATTGACCGTATAGCCAAGGAAGGTGTGATGTTCACTGACTACTATGGTGAAAATAGCTGTACCGCAGGTCGAGCAGCTTTTATCACTGGTCAAAGCCCCTTCCGCACGGGATTGACAAAAGTGGGATTACCTGGTGCAGACTTAGGAATTCGTCCAGAAGATCCAACTATTGCAGAATTACTCAAGCCACTGGGTTACACCACCGGACAATTTGGCAAGAACCACCTGGGCGATCGCGATGAGTTTCTACCCACCAATCACGGATTTGATGAGTTTTTCGGCAATCTCTATCACCTAAACGCAGAAGAAGAACCAGAAAACCCCGACTACCCTAAAAATCCAGAATTCCGTAAAAAGTATGGTCCTCGTGGAGTGCTTCACAGTTATGCTGATGGACGAATTGAGGATACTGGACCCCTAAACACCAAGCGTATGGAAACCATCGATCAGGAGTTTATGGACGCCACTACAAACTTCATTGATCAATCCCATGAACAAGGTAAGCCCTTCTTTGTCTGGTTTAATTCCACACGAATGCACGTCTTTACTCACCTGAAGCCAGAGTCTCAAGGCGTCACGGGTCAGGGTGTTGAAGCCGATGGCATGGTAGAACATGACGGTCATGTAGGACAATTACTGAAAAAACTCGATGACTTGGGTATCACAAATAATACACTTGTTGTCTACACTACTGATAATGGAGCCGAAGTGTTCACCTGGCCCGATGGTGGTATGACTCCGTTCCACGGTGAAAAAGATACAAACTGGGAAGGTGGCTTTCGTGTTCCTGCAATGGTGCGCTGGCCTGGTCATATTCCGGCGGGTGTAGTGTCCAATGAAATTATGTCCGCTCAAGACTGGTTTCCCACGCTTTTAGCTGTAGCTGGTGTACCTGATATTAAGGAGAAACTTCTCAAAGGCTACCGTGTTGACAAAAAAGTATTCAAAAATCATCTTGATGGCTACAACTTCCTGACATACCTTACAACTCAAGAAAAAGAAAGTCCTCGCAAAGAGTTCTTTTATTTCAGTGACGATGGTGACTTGGCTGCACTTCGATATCAAGATTGGAAAGCTTTGTTCCTAGAACAACGAGCCACAGGTTTTGATGTCTGGAGTGAGCCGTTAGTCAAGCTGCGAGTACCAAAACTTTACAACTTACGACGTGACCCATTTGAGAAAGCCAGCTATGAAGCAAACAACTATGCTGACTGGTTATTCAGACATATTTTTCTACTAGTACCAGCTCAGGGTTATGTTGGCGATTTCTTACAAAGCTTTAAAGACTTCCCACCACGTCAAAAAGCAGCTTCTTTTACTGTGGATCAGGTACTAGAGAAGCTACAGACAAAACCAGTAAAAGATTAATCTCGGTTGTTGAGGACTAGATATTTAGTATCAGTACTAACATCCCTTTAGAGCAATTAAACCTGTCAATCAACACTAATCAACACTATTAGATGCGGTCATACGTTATGAAAAATGTTGCTGAAAATCCTATTAACCTAATTGTTGCTAGATTTGCAAATCAAGAACAGGCTGTTGAAGTGCTTGAGGAGCTAAAGCATCTCAAAAAGGAAAAAATGATCGGGCTTTGGAATGCAGCAGTCATAACTAAGGATGAAAACGGTAAGCTATTCTTCAAACAGACAGTTCAGACAGTAGGAATCAAACGAAGTGTAGGTATTTGTGGGATATTAGGGGCTATTATCGGTATTTTGGCTGGTGGACCGATTGCAGGTATTGTGCTGGGTAGCACATCTGGCACTCTCTCCGGAAAATTCATGGATCTGGGGTTTGACAAACAAGAATTTAGGGAAATTGGTTACTCTCTGGGTGCTGATAGTTCTGCCATCATTGCCATTATTGAACACAAGTGGGTCAGAGAACTGGTTGATACTCTCACCGAATTAGGAGCCAAGATTACTTGTCAGCGTCTAAAGGATGAAGTAGCTGTGGCGATCGCTATTGATGCTGATTTTGAGAACGTAAATAGATTAAACCACGAGTACATGGTTTGCAAATATGGGCATCCATAATCAGAAACATCATGATTGGCTGATATCAGCATTAATCTGCATGTTCGCGATCGCTGTTTTGTCAATCACCCCAGTTGCAATTGCAGCTACAACGAGAACAGCAAACTCATCATTAACAGAATTCTCTTGTCCAGAGAAGATGGTGTTTATTCCTGGAGGAAGTTTCCACATCGGTTCGGATAATTCGGGTTTTGTCGAAGAGCAATCAGCCCAGGATGTAGTTGTCAGTAGCTTCTGCATCGACAAATACGAAATAACAAACGCCCAGTTTACTGAGTTTGTTAAAGCAACAGGATATATGACAGTTGCGGAGCGTCCCTTGTCTCAAGCACAGTTTCCCGACTTACCCGATGAACAGCGCGCTCCTGGTTCTCTAGTCTTTCAGCCACCAGATGAGAATACCAAGCAAGTAGCTTACCTAAGTTGGTGGCACTGGGTTCCGGGTGCAAATTGGCAGCATCCCTTTGGCTCCAACAGCAATATCAAAGGTAAAGAAAAATACCCAGTAGTTCACATTGCCTACGAAGATGCGATCGCCTACGCTCAATGGGCTGGTAAATCACTACCTACGGAAGCTCAGTGGGAATATGCTGCTCTTGGCAACTTAGATAACAAGAATTATATTCGTAGCAAACAGTATTCTGCAAAAAATGCCAACACCTGGCAGGGAATCTTCCCGTTTTTCAACACAAAAGCGGATGGTTATATAGGTACAGCTCCGGTCGGCTCTTTTCCACGCAATAGTTATGGATTATACGACATGACGGGCAACGTCTGGGAATGGACTTCCGACTGGTATAGTTTAGGACACGCTAACAAAGCCCACAGTATCAATCCTACAGGTCCAGCACAGAATCAGAGCTTTGATCCGAAGAAACCTCAAGAAGGTGCATTGCATGTTGTCAAAGGCGGTTCTTACCTGTGTGCAAAAAACTATTGCAGTCGCTACCGTCCAGCAGCACGGGAATCTCAAGCCCCCGATACTGGAACCACACATATTGGATTTCGCTTGGTCAAAGGAATCGGGGATCTGGAATTGGGAAGTTGACACTCCCTTTAACCTTCTTCCTTGCATTTCCCTCGACTAATGCTACTAAGTCTATTAACTATATAAATATTAAGTGATGCACGCAACTTTATTACTCAAACTCAATGCAATGCTGAGGAGATTAATCCTCTTCATACTCAGCATTTTGTTTGTATTATTGGCGATCGCACCTTTTGCATCCGCCACTGAACTTCTACCCCAACCCGATCCTAAATTTGATGGGAAGATTGGAATTACTTACCAGACTGCCAAACCAGATCCGTCTGTCCTCAAAGCACCTGAAGCCAAACAAGACGCACCCAACATTCTTCTAGTATTGTTAGATGATGTTGGCTTTGGAGCCGCCAAAACCTTTGGTGGTTCGATTGAAACCCCTACCCTAGATCGATTAGCAGCCAATGGTTTACGCTATAACCGCTTTCACACCACGGCACTTTGCTCACCCACTCGTGCAGCACTGCTTACAGGTCGCAATCATCACTCTGTTGGCTCAGGAACAATTCAGGAACTAGCAACAGCGTATCCAGGCTATACAGGTTTGATTCCCAAGAGTACCGCAACAATTGGACAAATCTTACAGCAAAACGGTTACAGCACCGCTTGGTTTGGTAAAAATCACAATGTTCCAGATAACCAAACCAGTGGGGTAGGCCCATTTGATCGCTGGCCCAATGGCTTGGGTTTTGACTATTTCTACGGTTTTATTGGTGGTGAAACCGACCAGTGGTATCCCACGCTATATGAGAACCAGAACCCTGTTAACCAACCCGCTTCACCAGAAGAAGGCTATAATCTGACCCACGACCTAGCAGACAAAGCCATTGCCTGGATTAACTACGAACAAGCGATCGCACCTGATCGCCCTTTCTTCGCTTATTTTGCACCAGGAGCCACCCACGCACCTCACCAACCACCACCAAAATATCCAGAAAAGTACAGAGGTAAGTTTGACCACGGTTGGGACAAACAAAGAGAAATTATTTTTGAACGCCAGAAGAAGCTCGGTGTAATTCCTAACGATGCCCAACTTACACCACGACCGGAACAAATGCCTGCTTGGGATAGCTTCAGCCCAGAGGAGCAAACAATCTTGGCACGGGAGATGGAAACCTATGCGGGTTATTTGGAATATGCTGATCGCGAAGTTGGACGAGTAGTAGATGCGATCAAAGACCTCGAAAAACTGGACAATACATTGATTATTTACATCGTAGGCGATAACGGCGCTAGTGCCGAAGGTAGTCTGATTGGTTCCTGTAACGAGCTTCTCAATCTCAACGGATTGAATCTGACAATGGCAGATAATCTGAAATGTTATGACATCTGGGGCAGTCCCGAAACCTCACCGCACTATGCTGTAAGTTGGGCTTGGGCAATGGACACGCCATTTCGCTGGACAAAGCAAGTAGCTTCCCATTTTGGCGGCACTCGTAATGCGATGGTGATTTCTTGGCCAAAGCAGATTAAAGATAAAAATGGACTGCGACAACAATTCCACCATGTAATTGATATTGCACCAACTCTGTTAGAAGTCGCTGGCATCGAAGAGCCAAGATTCTTTGACGGGATTGCTCAAAAGCCTATCGAAGGAGTGAGCTTGACTTACACCTTTGATAAAGGAGCTAATAAGGCAGATGAACAACACGATACTCAATATTTCGAGATGTTTGGGCATCGGGCAATTTACGACGATGGCTGGATGGCATCGGCATTCCATAACCGCATGCCTTGGATTAATGCTGGTACAGTTCCCTTTGACCAAGATAAGTGGGAATTGTTCAACCTGAATGAGGATTTCACCCAAGCTAATGACTTGTCAGCAAAAAATCCTGAAAAATTAAAGGAAATGCAAGCGCTTTTTCTCCTAGAAGGTGAGAAGTACAACGTATTTCCTCTAGATGATCGTTTTGCTGAAAGGCTAGATGTCAACTTACGTCCCAGCTTTACAACGGGTCGTAACCACTTTGATTTATATCAGGGGATGACCCGTCTGTCAGAAGGAATCGCACCGAATATGAAAAATAAATCCCACAGCATCACAGCTGATTTGGTAATTCCAGACAAAGGTGCTGAAGGAGTTATTTTGGCATTGGGGGGAACTACAGGCGGTTACACCCTTTATATCAAAGATGGCAAACTCACCTACGACTACAACTGGTTTGACCTTGATCGCACCTCCATTACCTCGTCAACTTCTGTACCTACTGGTAAGGTCAAGGTGCGCTTTGACTTTGACTACGATGGCGGCGGTGCTGGTAAAGGCGGTACTGGCAAGTTGTTTATTAACGGTCGCCAAGTCGGTCAGGGTCGAATAGAAAAGACTGTTCCGGGACGATTTGGTGTAGATAGTCAGGATGTGGGGATGGATTTGCAAGCTCCTGTTAGCAACGCATATAAACCACCCTTCGCCTTTACTGGCTCGATTGAAAAAGTCAGCATTGATCTGAAGTCGTGATTATAGGTAGAAAAAATTTTTGAGGCTGCAATTATAAACTCAAAAAATCCAGATTTTTCAGCGAGAAATCTCAAAAAATGAGCAATTTAGGGGTAATTAACGTATGTTAAGAATCCGTTCAATTGTTTCGCAGGGGATGATAATCACAAGGACGATCGCTATATCTTTGTTAGTTGCTTTCTTTGTCAGCATCAACTTTTTTCCCTTACCTGCCTTGGCACAGGAACTTATTCCTCATCCCGACAAACCCTTCACTGGTAAAATCGGTTTAACTTACAAAGACTCTGAACCAGTAAAATCCCAACTGAAGTTGCCATCTACCTATGATCTGAAAAATCCGCCCAATATCTTGCTAGTGTTGCTTGATGATGTTGGCTATGGACAGATGGGTACTTTTGGCGGCGCTGTTTCCACCCCAACTCTGGATAAATTGGCGAAAAATGGATTGCGGTACACCCAGTTCCACACAACGGCTCTGTGTTCACCTACTCGTGCGGCGTTGTTGACTGGGCGTAACCACCACTCTGTTGGTACAGGCATCATTGAAGAACTAGGAACTGGCTTTCCTGGCTATAGTGGGGAGATTCCTCAAAGCGCAGGCACATTTGCCAAAGTTCTCCAGGATTACGGTTACGCCACAGCTTGGTTTGGTAAGAATCACAACGTTCCCGACTGGGAAACCAGCATGGCTGGCCCGTTCGACCATTGGCCCAATAAACTTGGATTTGATTACTTCTACGGATTTGTAGGCGGTGATACAGACCAGTTCACCCCAGCCCTTGTTGAAAATACCACCCGCCTCGAACCACCCAAAACCAATGCAGATGGCTCACCTTATCACCTAACTACCGATCTCGCAGACCACGCCATCAACTATATCCGTCAGATAAACGCCATATCACCGGAAAAACCCTTCTTTGTCTACTTGGCAACGGGTGCAACCCATGCACCCCACCAGGTTCCCAAAGAGTGGATTGACAAGTTCAAGGGTCAGTTTGATATGGGTTGGGATAAATACCGCGAAGAAACCTTCGAGCGACAAAAAAAACTGGGGGTGATTCCGATGGATGCGAAATTGACGCCACGCCCGGAGGCCCTACCCGCCTGGGATTCTCTGTCACCAGAGGAGCAAAATGTCTATGCCCACATGATGGATGTATTTGCTGGTTTTACTGCTCATACAGATCATGAAGTGGGTCGGGTGCTGGATGCGATCGACGACCTCAACAAGCTGAATAACACTCTGGTTTTTTATATTGCAGGCGACAATGGCTCCAGTGCGGAAGGTGGTTTAGAAGGCTTATTGAATGAAAATACCATGTTTAATGCCATCCCTGAACCTTTAGAAACCAAACTGGCAGCCGTTGATCAACTAGGTGGCCCTTTGTATTTCAACCACTTTCCGGCGGGATGGGCATGGGCAATGGATACACCCTTCCAGTGGACAAAGCAGATTGCGTCGCACTTTGGCGGCACCCGTAATGGTATGGTGGTTTCCTGGCCTAACCGTATAAAAGATAAGGGAAGTGTGCGTGATCAGTTTAGTCACGTCATCGATATTGCTCCTACTATTTTGGAAGCTTTGAATATTCCCGCACCAGTTGAGGTCAATGGTATTGGACAAAAACCCATTGAAGGTGTCAGCTTTGTTTACACCTTTGACAATCCCAAGACGCCAACTCGTCATCAAACTCAGTATTTTGAGATGTTTGGAAACCAGGGAATCTATCATGATGGTTGGATGGCCAGTGCTTTGCGATCAATTCCTTGGGATGCTTACCCAAAGCCAGCTGATCTACTGAACTTGAAATGGGAACTTTACAATATTAATAATGACTTTACCCAAGTAGACGACCTCGCCGAGCAAAATCCGCAAAAACTGCAACAGATGAAAGATCTCTTCTATGCTGAGACTGCTAAATATAATGTGCTACCTCTGGATGATCGCCGCACTGAACGCTTCCGCGTCGAAAATCGACCAAGCCTAACCCAAGGGCGTAACACCTTCAGCTACCCCGATCATATACGCGTAACTGAAGGAGCCGCTCCTGATCTCAAGCATAAGAATCACACAATTACAGCTGATGTTGTGATTCCGGCTCAAGGTGCAGAAGGGATGCTGTTGACACATGGTGGTCGCTTTGGTGGCTACGGTTTATTTGTGCAGGACGGTAAGCTGGTGTATCACTACAACCTGGCTAATGTCGATCGCTTTAATATAACTTCTGACCAGATGTTACCTACAGGTAATGTAATATTAAAAGCTGTATACAAGACAAAAGCTGATCAAGCAGGTGCTGGCGGTACTGTCACCCTTTATGCCAATAACAAGAAAATTGGCGAAGGACAGGTAGGAAAAACTTTACCCAACCGCATTTCTCTTGACGAAACTCTCGACGTTGGTTTTGACACAGGTACACCTGTTGCTGAAACTTACGAAACACCATTTGCGTTCACTGGTAATGTGAAGAAAGTCAACGTTGATTTAAAGTAAAAGTACTGTCAGCTAGAAATTTCCTGTCTGAAGACTGCTGAAGTGACAATTTGGTCTTAACCAACTAAATAATCGGAGTGACAATCAAACAAAAATATAGAAAGATTAAAAGTTAGTTAGGTTAGATAAAAGGGAGAAAATAAAGGGAGAATTTTCTTTTCCTTTTTCTCCCTCTTTTCAATATATTTTGGCATTATATAGGATTACTATTTGATTCTTGTGAAGGTAGGTAAAATTTCTCTTCCCTGTTCCCTGTTAAGAGTTACCCGTGTTCATCGTAGGTTTATAAATCAAACCAGATTCCAATAAATAAATCTTACTAGAAAATACTTGCTGCAAATATGCTATGTAACTTAGTAAGAAGAAAAAATCAGCCGTTTTTGACAGTTATTTTGTCTACTATTGTAGCATTGCTGATTGTAATTAATCCCTTATCTGCTGCTTCTCAAAGCCCTTCTCCTGATGACATACTTATAAATCAAGCACCTATCAAGTTGGGAGATCAAACACTATTTTTTATTCAAGACAAGTTTTTTTCACCTTCACTAAATGAGCGTGCAGAGAGAATTTCGTCCAGAATTCAGCAAGTGGCTAACAATTATGCCATTCCAGTTGATGCGTTGAGAACTAGTGATGTTGAAGCTGAAGCAACTACAATCATTTATGCTCAAGACGTTGCGATTTTGTCAGTTTCTGATACGGATGCCAAAGTTGTAAAATTAACTCGGCAAGCACTTGCTAATCAATATTTGCAAATTATTAAAAATGCCATTACTCAGTATCGAGAGGAGCGCAGTGCTATCTACTTAATCCGTGCTACAATTTTGGCTTTTGTTAGCACAATTATATTAATTATAATGTTGTGTGTGCTTGGGAATGTGATGCCACATTTCTATCATTGGTTAGATGTGCTGCATGAGCGATGGATTCCTAATATTCGCATTCAAAATTTTTATTTGTTATCGTCTCAACAAATTTCTGCAATTTTACAGGGATTCGTAAGAATTATTAACCTAATTTTTGTAATGAATTTGCTTTTTTTCTATTTATATTTTGTTTTGAGTTTTTTTCCCCAGACAAAGCACTTAGCAGACAACTTATTCACATCTTTAACAACCCTATTATTAACAGTATGGAAAGAACTTTTAGGGTATATACCAAATCTATTTATTATTACTTTAATCATCCTCTTGACTCGCTATTTCCTGAGTTTTTTAAAATTTATTTTTCAAAATATAGAGGGTAGAACACTCTCAATACAAGGGTTTTATCCAGAGTGGGCAGAACCAACCTACCAGTTGCTGAAGTTTCTTACCATCGCCCTAGCGGCTATCATTGCTTTTCCTAATTTACCTGGTTCTAATTCCCCCGCTTTTCAAGCTATTTTCATTGTTATAGGGGCGTTAATATCCCTGAGTTCAGGAAAATTATTCGCAAATATTATTGCTAGTTGGCTTTTGTTATACGCCCGTACATTTCAGATTGGCGATCGCCTTCAGGTTGAAGATCTCATGGGTTTTGTGGAGGACAAAGATCTGCTAGTAACTCGAATTCGCACGCTGAACAATGTTTTAGTATCAATTCCCAACTCTGTTTTGTTGTCGAGCAAAGTCACCAATTACAGTATGTTGTTACGAGAGAAGCAAACCCCAATTATTGTCCATACAACAGTAACTTTGGGCTATGATGCCCCTTGGCGAACTGTGCATGAAACCCTGATTGCAGCAGCTCTTGCGACTACTGATATTTTGTCGCAACCCTATCCCTTTGTCTGGCAAACTGCACTCAACGACTTCTACGTAAGTTATGAACTCAGAGCCTACACAAACCATCCAATAATACTAGAGAGAATTTATTCAGAATTACACCAAAATATTCAAGATAAGTGTAATGAAGCAAACATTGAAATCTGCTCACCCCATTACTCTGCTATTCGTGACGGTAATCAAACTACCATTCCCAGTGAGTATGTTTCTGGTGATTACACTGCTCCAGGTATTCGAGTGAATCCGCTTTTACCTTTGATCAACTTGATTAATCCAACTTCACCTTCGACAAATTCTCAATCGTCTACAGAGCGAAGAGCCTCAGACTAGTGGTCATTTTGACGAATGAAGACTGACGCGAAGATTTTTATCCTAGCAAAGCTGCTTTGGTTGACCAGTAAAAACAAACTAATCTCTTTGCAGGAGGAGAATTCCATGCAACAGCCAGCACAATTAATGAAAAAAGATGCAGTCTTGATGGTAAATGAAACAAGGAAGCAAGATAGCAATTTCTCCTCCTGTCTTCTACAATGGACACCGCGATGGATAGGTGTAGTTGGGATTGCACTTGTAGCAATCTGGCTTAACTTTGCTGAACCTGCACTCGGGTCTAGCAACTTCAGTGCGGTAAGTTGTGCCAAGTTTGGTCTCACAGCAAATCAATCAGTATGCGATCGCCAGATAGTTGCCCAGGTTTCTGATACAACTCCGATATTAATCCCAAAGCAACAAGTTGCTAAAGAAATTGCTAATACCCCTTTACAGTCCAAGTTTGGATATTTCAACTTGTTTATTATCTTTTTTGTCACACTTGGGCCACTTAAGGTGATTCCGGTATTTGTGCAACTAACTGAAAAGGCAGATCAAAAGCTGCGTCGGGAACTGTCTTTTCGTAGTTCTTTGATCTCAACAATCACTATTGTTTTGGTTGCCATTATCGGTCAAAATCTGCTGAATATCTGGAGAATTGAATTACCAGCATTAATGATTGCAGGCGGGATTTTGCTGTTCTTGGTAGCTTTGGAAATTGTGATGGCTCAATATGCGTCTGCTAGCAAAGTTGAGATTGCTGAAGAACCTTCCTTAAAAGAGGCGATCGCTCCCCTGGCTTTTCCCACGATTTTGACTCCTTTTGGTATTGCCATTGCTTTGATGATGATGGTGATGGCCCGTATAATCGGTATCAATCAAGGCTTTGTTCTGCTATTACTGTTGCTGGTCATGGGTTTGAATCTAGTTTGCATGTTGGCAGCTAGACCAATTCTGACTTTTATCAAACCCGTCACCTTACGTGTATCAGGGTTTGTCCTTGGGGTGATGCAGCTAGCGCTGGGAATTGAACTGATTTTATCTGCAATTGAAATAGAAGTCCTTGTCATACAGCGTCTTTTAAGGTTTTAGTACAGCTTTGCGTAAGACTTGTGAGTAATGCAGAGTTTCTCTATGAATTTAGGTAATTTAGCGTTTAGGTAGCTTCAGATGAGGGAGAATCTCAAAAATGACAACAATTGCAACCGCCCAACCACCGTCTTTTGAGCAACGCCTGGATGCATCCAAGATCACCCGTGTCATGTGGTTACTCTGGGCATTGTCCGCCGGATTGATTGCTTTGGATGGTTTTGACTTTTTTATCATTGGTGTCGCCCTTCCTTTTCTAAAGCGGGACTTTGGGCTGAGTTCTGTGGAAATCGGATCTGTCGCTGTGGCTTCGGTGGCGGGATCATTGTTGGGGTCGCTAATTTTAGGCCCGATTACTGATAAAATCGGGCGTCAGGTAATGCTTATAGTGGATGTTGCGATTTTTGTGATCGCTACCGCAGGGACTGCACTTGCTTGGAATGCAGCCTCACTGATTGCATTTCGTTTCCTGGTTGGTGTAGGTATTGGCGCTGATTATCCCATCAGTGTGTCTTACATTACCGAAAATGTCCCTTCTCGATTGCGGGGTCGAATGGTGATTGGAGCTTTTACTTTCCAGGCTGTTGGCGCTCTTTTGGGTGCGGTGACTGGGATAGTAGTAATTCATCTATTCCAGACCCTTTATCCAGAATCGACTGTACTTGCAATTCAGTATGCTTGGCGCTGGATGCTTGGGGTAGGGTTAGTGTTAGCGATCGCAGTTGGGATTTTACGTTTTAGTTTTTTGCTGGAAAGTCCCCGTTATTACATTGCTCAAGGTGATTATGAAGCTGCTTCTAAGGCAGCATCTACACTACTGGAGGAACCAGTTAATATTACCCCACAGACAGACCCCCCAGAGCGTGAACCAAGCTTGTCATACGGAGCATTATTTTCTCCTCAGTACCGCAGGCACACAATTTTAGCTTCAGTTCCTTGGTTTCTACAAGATATTGCTACTTACGGAATTGGGATTTTCACACCCACTATTATTGGTCTTTTGGCTTTTACCAGCAAAGAGAGTTTTATAGCCAAGGAAATGGCTTCTGCGAAAGGCTCTGCATTTGTGGATTTGTTTTTGATTGTGGGTTTCTTGATTGCGGTGCTGTTAATTGACCGATTCGGACGCATCAAGCTGCAAATTGCTGGCTTTTTGGGGATGGCGGTTGGACTTTTAATTCTGGCAGCGGCCAGTGTTTTAGCCTTGAGTAAAGAACCCAACGTTGCTCTTGTCTTCATGGGATTCTTAGTTTTCAACCTGATGATGAATGCTGGTCCCAACTCCACTACATTTTTATTATCGGGAGAAGTGTTCCCAACTTCAATTCGAGCCAGTGGTGCAGGGTTTGCTGCCGCCTTTGCGAAAGCCGGAGCGGTATTTGGCACGTTTGGATTGCCAGTTCTGCAAAAATCGCTGGGAGCGCCTATTGTGCTGTCGCTGCTGTCTCTAAGTTGCGTAGTAGCAGGTGTGATTACATACATATTTCGAGTCGAGACGACAGGGCGATCGCTTGAAGAAGTGGGTGTTGACTAATACTATTTTAGTATATCACGATGCTCCGTCACGTCAGTTGATCGCAGATTATGAGCGGTATTTGACCATCATAACTATTTAGTTAGTATCCTAATAACCAATTTTTCGTTACTGAGACTTATCGAGAATACAAGTGTTTAAGCAAACATGATATGAGTGAAGCTTTTGAAATACCTTCTAATTCCAATGCAGAAGCAACTGAGAAATTTACTCAAAATACTTCACAGTTTGCTGGTTTAGGTAACACCGAACTATCAATTGTCCGCACTGATTTAGCTGAAATACGGACAGATCTTGCTAGGGAGCGTAATCGCATGGCAGCAGAACGAACTCTCATGGCATGGATTCGGACATCGCTATCAATGATTACCTTTGGATTCGGTATTGATCGCTTCTTCCATTATTTGAAAATAGTGAAAACGGACGCTTCTGTTGATCAACTCAGCGAAGAACGAATTCTCGGTCTCAGTCTGATTACTTTGGGAGTTTTCGCCCTAGCAGCAGCAATGGTAAGTCATTGGCGGACGTTGAAAAAGATTGAACAACGCAATTTCAGATACATTTCTAGCTGGTCTTTAGGGATCACAGTGGCAATTGTACTGGTGTTTATTGGATTGGCTAGCTATATTCCACTCCTGATACAGGACGTCAAGCTCATGGATTTTATTAATTTAGATAGTCAAATTATTCAGAACCTTGCATCATTAACTGTGTTCTCAATTATGCTGACTCTGGGTGTAGAACTACCTTTTAAGGAATTGCTTGATTTCTGGAAAAAACCAGGTTTGTTGGCGCGATCGCTCTTGGCTGTGATTGTGATACCTGCAATTGTGATTACATTGGTATTGTTAGTTTTTCATCTGCCTAAAACTTTTGCGATCGCGCTGGTGCTACTCATCGCTTCACCAGGCCCTGCACTGCTAACGAAACGTGCCTCAATGGCAGGAGCAAGCTTTCATTACGTACTTAGCCTACAGGTAACATTAGCTCTTTTGGCTATTATGGTGACACCTTTAATGTTGAAGTTATTTAGTATTTTGCTACCATATACTAATGAAAATGTCAATGTTTTACTGGTAGCAAAGCAAGTTGCCTTGGTGCAGTTTTTGCCTCTCAGCATTGGGTTAGCTATTCGGACAATTTGGCTTGAGTTAGCAGAGGAGATTAACAATTTCCTCAAAGCGATCGCCAATACACTATTTATTGTGTTATCGATTTTTGCTTTGGTCGTTGGTTTGAATCTGATTCCTGGATTGGGTATAGTTCCGCTCCTGGTTGCTATTTTTATAACTTTGCTGGGACTAATGGTTGGACATGTGTTAGCTAGTGGCTATGAGGCAGATATTCAGTCTGGTTTGGCGGTTACAACCATTGCTCGCAATGTGGGGTTGGCAATTTTCATTGCTACTAAAAACGGCCAGGCTCAGTTAGTTCCAATTATTGTCGCCCTTTTGATTGTGGGTATTGTGGCTGGACTTCCTTACTCGGTGTGGATGAAGCAAAAAATTGCTCAATCGCAAGCAAAACCAATTGAAGCATCATCTGTATCTTTTTAAGAAAATGAATGACTTTATTCCTGCTCGCAAAACATCTAATATTCAAGCCGAACTTGCCAAAGAGCGCAACCGAGCTGCGGCCGAACGCACTCTCATGGCATGGATTCGCACCAGTCTTACTCTGATCAGCTTTGGTTTTGGGATTGATGTCATCGTCAGTGCTATCCGTAGCTTTCAAGTTGTTCAAGACATCAATCCTGCGCGTCTTTCTCGGATTCTCGGTCTTGCTTTTATTGGTCTGGGTATTTATGCGATGATTGTGGCAATGATCCAACACCAGCAAGAACTGTATCATATCCGACGCGACCAGGAATATCTCTACACTCCCCGTCACTCTTTAGCATTGACAGTTGCGATCGCCTTAGTTTGCATTGCTGTTTTTGCCTTTATTAGTATTTTGGTAAGTGCATTCACTCACCAAAATAGCATGTAGGCTATGAGTCCTTCTCAAAAACCGACTAATACTACCAACGAATTGGCAAAAGAGCGTAATCGCGCTGCTGCTGAACGGACATTGACAAGTTGGATTCAGAATTGCTTATCTTTGATTGGTTTTGGTATTGCCTTTGATCGCATTTTTAATGCACTGAATGAGTCGATTTCTCAGCATAATCCACGCATTGCTATGCAACTGACTCACATTATTGGCTTGAGTGCGATCGCTTTAGGCATTTTTCTATTGATTTTGGCGATGATTGGATACCTAATCAAAGTCAAATCATTAGAGCAACAGGAATACTCACATAAATCGACTTATATTGTTAATCTATCTGTCTTTGTCGTTTCTGTCATTTTATTTGGTTTAGTTACACTAGTTGCTGTTTTTACTTTAACTCCCTCGCAATAATACGCATTATTAAGTGTCCTTTAGCAGATATATTGCAAAAAATAGAACAATAAATCAACTAAACAGTAGACGGATTCACAAAACGATTGGCAAATTTCAGAACTTCGCCCAAATCTGTGTGGCGATCGCTATCTAAAAACGCACTTAAGATCGAATTTGAGCCTTGAACACCAGGTTTAGTAGCGCCCATATTTAGCAGATTCATCACTGCCGAAGTAAGGGTTGGCAAAGCAGCCTGAATGGTGTTGGGACTTAGTCCTGTCCTTTGCGATACTGTTTGAACGATTTGCTGGTGCAACTGAGGTGATAACATAGATTGTTGTCCAGATGTACTTGCACCAGTAGCAACTGCTTGACCAATGAGATTCTGTAATTGACTGCTACCTAGACTTGAGTGCTGTTTCTGAAGTGCAGGACGAAGCATATTACCCACTACTGACATCGCTTGTTGTATTTGAGATGGCTGAATTCCTCGACTTGTTGCCAATTCCTGAATCGAGTTGGTGATTGACTCTAGTTGAGCAACATTTCCCTGCTGATTGGGATTGTTAATTGCACTGAGAATATCAAAAAATAATCCCATAAAGAATATCCTTACTCAAAATTGATCTTAAAAGAATTGGTGATGTGCTAGCGCGAAGTGGTATCTGCTGGCACGTGAACATGAAGCGAACGAATTATCCCCAGCCAATGATTATCATCTGTGTAGTAACCCAATTCTGCGATGTAGTCGCGATCGCTGACTGGAATTAAAACATGCTTGTCTTGATCATGCTCATCACATGTATACTGCTGGGTGCTGTGTGCTGGCTGACGATCAATGTCAAGATTTGTCACATCATGAACTCGGAGTACAAACCTACGTCCGCCTTGCTGTCGTTTAGCTGCTTTGTAGTCATCTGAAACTTCCCAATAGGCGTAAGCATCTTGAGAGTTGTGAGGTACTAAGATAATCCGGCAATCATTTTTCATGGTTGACGAATCATCTGTTGTGCGATCGCTATCAGGAGAGGACTTTTCTCTCTCCAGGTATGATCGAGCTGTTGCTTCCATTCTTGCAATTGTTTTATTGACTGTATTTGTTACATCTCCAGTAAGATTAGTTGTTGTTGTTTGAGATGGACTTTCAACTTGTTCGCAAATAAGTCCTGCTAAGGTTGTGACAACATCGGATGAGGGTTTGACTGTACTTTCCACCGAAGTAGTAGATGGAAATTTTACAGGAGTTGAACGAGCTAGTTTGAGCCAGCGATTATCGTTGGTAAGGTAGCCTAATTCTGCTACATAGTCGCGATCGCTCTGGTTAATAGGAATATGCAAATCAGATGTTTGCTGATCACAATCAAACTCCCAAAGACTATGAGGAGTTTGTCGCTCTAAATCAATGTTTGTTGTGTCATAAATACGTAGCGCCAGTTTCTGTCCACCTTGTCGTCGCAGTTCTGCTTTGTGTGTTTCTGGAATTTCCCAGTAAGCATAGGCATTCTTAGAGTTCCGAGGTACTAGTATGACGCGACTTTCATCTTGTGTAACTACTGGGCGATCGCTCACCAAAATATGATTATCTGCCTTTGTTGTATGGATATTATCAACTCCTGTACAGGCAGGAACTCGCACGTGAGCTGAACGAGCAATTGTCAGCCAATGACCGTTGGATGTAGTATAGCCAAGCTCAACTATGTAATCACGATTGTCTACTGTGATCGGAATGTGTAAATCTTGTTCTCCTGGATTACAATCAAATTCTTTGACGCTGTGTGGTCTTTTACTATTCATCTCTATATTGGTGACATCGTAGAGATGCAACTTCAAATTATGTCCACCTTGTCTTTGCAAATCTGCTTTCACCTGATCTGGAACTTCCCAATAAGCATAAGCATTCCTACAATTTCTGGGTGTTAGGATAATACGACTTTCAGGGATACTAACTGATGCTGGAACGGGAGCAGCAACAGTTTTAGCTTGCGAACCCCTATTTCTCTGCAACAACCAGGCAAATCCACCCAGAAACGGAAGTAATAATAACCACCACCAAGGAGATCCCCGCCAAGATTCAGTTGCAACTGTATTTGTTATACCAGGTGAAGTTTTTGCTCCAGGTGAGGATGTGTTTTGAGGAGATGCATTTTGATTTTGTGCGGCGATTTCACTACCTGTTGTGGCAACTGTGGCTTTTTCTATGATTTGCTTGTTTTGGGCAGCTGTTGCATAGCCCAAAAATGCAACTGTTGCGGGACTAGGATTAGATCTGCGATAAGCATACAGCAAAGGTTGGGAGAATGGATAACGAGGATCGGTGGGAAGAACCTCATGCATGGGGATCATTCGCACATTTGGGTTATTGATTACTTGATCTGCGATCGCATATCCAATACCATCTGTTCCTAGTTGTTTAATTACTGCTTGTGTACTGTCTTGCGAAAGTTTGACAGCATTTGCACCCGTTTGAAATGGGGCTTTCTGAAAAACGAGATAATTCTCAAACGCTTGACGCACATCACTATTTCCTGGACGATCTACCAAGCGAATTGCTTGGGAAGAACCGCCAATTTGTGACCAGTTAGTAATCTCACCTCGAAAAATTTGGGCAAATTGTTCGGAAGTTAAGCTACCCTTAAACGAATTGTCCTTTGCGACAATTACAGCAATTTTATTACGGGTTAAAGGAATTGTGACAAGCCCTTGCGCTTTCTCCACCTCTGTTAGTGGACGACCAATAGCAGCCAAATCAATTTTTCCATTTGGTAATGCTTTTAAAGATGCATCCGTTCCGTCGTAAGCTATTTTGACCTCTGTACCAGGAAACCTCGCTTTGAAGCTCTGCGCCAATGTCTGATTAATCTTTTCCATGCTAGTAGTACCATTGATCTGAACTTGTGTACCACTAGGAACAGATTGTGGCATAGGAAAAGAAGGGAAAGAAGTACTAACATCCGATGACTGAGCAAGCAAAGGACGAACAATCAAAGAGACTACTAAAGGAGTAGAAACAGCACTACATGCAAATAGTATGACTAATGAATTTAGTGATTTTGTTTGACTAAGCATCTTAATTCATCCTATTTTCAAATGTTTTTCTCGATCTTTTTTGTTAATTAATGACATTATTGAATTTTTTGAAATTATTAAATTTCAGAAATTTTTATGCAATATATTCAGCATTAAAAGCATGGCTACAATCTTTCTGTTAAGAGCCTTACGAACTCGATATTTGCTACAATTGTAATGAAATAATTCAGGAATATAGATTCAGAGTTCACACTTTAATCCAGTGATATTTTCGAGATTTGATATCAAATCCTTCATGTCATTCCATTGGAAATATCTTAGATATCCGGCTTCTAGCAAAAGAGAAATCTGTTCTTTAAGCTTTTGTTCATGCCAACGACCATTGTGTAAATGATCAAATACTTGATCAAGATATTCCAGATATTTTTCATCGATAGATGTACTCATAGCAAATGCACCCCACTACCTTTATCCGTCCACACTACTAACTAAGTTTTTTTACTTGGAGAACAGCTTCCATTGTTTAAACCTGCTCTCCTAAGCAGTTCACAAACTATCGTCGCGAATAACCCCCTTTCTCCACATCTCGTCGTGAAAATTCAGGTTCTGCCTCACCTAAAAAGCCAATTCCCAATTCATTTATTTTTGCATTAGGAAATGCCACAGCAAAAACTGAACTGCCACATCCACCAATAACTAGCACAAATGTACCAACAAATTCTGCAAGGCATCGCGTAAAAAGTGACACCATAATTAGCTCCTTGCTTAATCAACAAATTGAAAGTGTTATGAGTCAAGCGCTGAGAAAATTTTTGCGGTTTGTTAGCTTGTATTTGAGTGCTAACTATCGTTAAATTTGTCAATTTACACAGTTAGTTTCAATGACAGTTAAGCCAGTTAAGTAGATTATTCAAAAAACATTTGACAGTATGACAGGTTAAGACATATTCTGACGCATATCAACTGCTTATTTGATACATGATTTGACTTTGAACATAAATCTTATGCTGAATTGTTTCTGAAATAAATAAGTTTTTTGCTTTCTTGATAAGAGCGATTGTTTACAAGATTGTTTAGAAAATCAAAAATGCTTATCCAATTTATAGTATTGATAGTTTAATCTGGTTAAATTCAGCCTAAGCTCAAAAAATAAGAATAAAATAATAATAAAATAACAATTAAATAAACATTTTTATATAAGATTCCTAAATCATTCGCTCCAGACAAGATTCCCAACTTAGCAGGAGTTGTCTGAGAGCTAAGCTCTGCAATTCTCACAAAGCATAATGGTAAATTATTAGTCACGCATACATCCTTAAAGATGAGTTACATTTTGGCATTAGATTTAGGTACAACAGGCAACCGTGCTTTTGTGTTTGATGCTCTTGGTAAAATTGTTGGGCAAGCATACAAAGAACTAACACAGTATTATCCACAACCCGGATGGTTAGAACATGATGCCGAAGAAATTTGGCAAGATACTTGTTGGGTAATACAAACTGCGATCGCCAATGCCAAAATTATCCCTAGTGAAATTGTAGCAATGGGAGTAACCGTACAACGAGAAACCTGTTTAATTTGGGACAAAACCACTGGGAAACCTCTACATAAAGCGATTGTTTGGCAAGATCACCGCACTGCTCCTTTGTGTAATCAATTACAAACCCAAGGTTATGCTAATGAGATTTACGATCGCACTGGTTTAGTTATCGATGCGTATTTTTCTGCTACAAAGCTCAGATGGCTGTTAGATCATGTCACAGGTATTGATCTCAAAAATGTTTTAGCTGGAACAATTGATACCTGGATTTTGTGGAAACTCACAGGTGGGAAAGTTCATGCTACCGACCACAGCAACGCCAGTCGGACAATGCTGATGAATCTGACAAGCTGTGCATGGGATGAAACTTTACTGGAATTATTTAAAATACCTGCTCATATTTTGCCTCAGATTCAACCCAGCTTAGGAAAATTTGGTGTTACTCATAGCACTTTACTAGGTGTGGAAATTCCCATCACTGCTATTTTGGGAGATCAACAAGCAGCTTTATTTGGTCATGGGTGCGATCGCCCTGGTTTAATGAAATGTACTTATGGTACTGGTAGCTTTTTAGTTGCTCACACTGGCTCAGAAATTGTCCGTTCGCAAAATCGCCTCATCTCTACAGTCGCATGGACGCAAATTCGTAACGGTAGTTTAGATGTTGGCTATGCCTTGGAAGGTAGCATGTTTATCAGTGGGGCGTGTATCCAATGGTTGCGGGATAGCATGAAGCTGATTCAAACAGCTGCGGAAACAGAAGCGATCGCCAATCAAGTTACAGATAACGGCGGTGTATATTTTGTCCCAGCATTTAGTGGACTGGGCGCTCCTCACTGGGATATGAGCGCTAGAGGAGCCTTTTTTGGCATTACCGCCGCCGTTCAACCACAGCATTTAGTCAGGGCTGTCTTAGAAGCGATCGCCTATCAAGTCAAAGAAGTTGTGGTAGCCATCAGTGGATCTTACAGCGCAGCAGTAAAGAAATTAATAGTAGATGGTGGAGCCTGTGAAAACAACTTCCTCATGCAGTTCCAGGCAGATGTGTTAAATATATCAGTTGAACGTCCAGCAATGCGTGATACTACTGTGCAGGGTATTGCCATGGCCGCTGGTTTGGCGGTGGGATTTTGGCATAGTTATGAAACCTTGGTTCAGAAACGACAAATTGATCGTTGCTTTTCGCCTGGTGTGGGGAGTGAATATGCAACAGCCAATTTCGTTACTTGGCAAAAGGCGGTGGAACGGGCGAAATATTGGGCAAAGTAAAATTTAAGATACGAGCAAAATTTGGTTAATAATCCCGAAAACTCCACAATGAAGCTTGTATCAGAATCAATGACATTTCAAAGAAAAAACAAAAACAATGTCTAAAACCAAAATTTTAATACCTGCTGTTGGCGCTGCTGTAGTTGTAGTGGGAAGCGTAGCCGCTTACATTTATTTGAAGGGTGGGCCTGCTGGAGACATTTCAGGTGCTGCTGGAAGTGCCAAAGTTGTACCAGAACAAGCATTTATGGCAACATATATTTCTACAGATCCTAAAGTGTGGGCAAAGTTGGAGCAGTTTGGCACTCCAGAAGCGCAAAAGATAGTTGCAAAAGGTCTGGAGGACTTTAACAAAGATGTGTTAACTGATAGTAATATTTCCTACGAAAAAGACTTAAAACCTTGGGTTGGTGGTGTGATGATTGCCATGTTACCACCAACTTCAACAAAACCTGCTCAGTTAAGATTACCTTCAGCAAATCCCAATTCGCCAGCAGTTACCACCCAGGAACCAAACTTATTGGTGGTGGTAGGAATCAAGGATAAAATCAACGCCTTGAATTTTGCAAACAAATTAAAAGGTCAAAAAGGCGTCACAACTAAGGAAATTGACTACAAAGGTCTGAAAATAACAGAAACTTCCTCTGGGAGTCAACCCACATATAGTGCTGTGTTGAATAATTATCTGGTGTTTGCTCCCGAAAAGCAAACTGTAGAACAAACGATTGACACCTTTAAAGGACAGCCTTCTTTTGCCAATAAACAAAGTGCAAACACTATTCTCAGCAAAAGTGCAGTAGAAAACACAGTGGCACAAATTTATGTACCTGACTATGCAGGTATGGTACAGCAATTGATCAATTTAAATCCGCAAGCACAGCAAATTCCGCCGCAAACTCTAGCACAGTTAAAGCAAGTGAAATCAATGGTAGCGGGTGTGGGAATTGATGACGCGGGAGTGCGGATGAAAGCGATCGCCAACTTAGATCCCCAACTCGTGAAATTTGAGTATAAAAATAGCCCTAGTAAAGTAATATCGCAATTACCTGCTCAAACAATGGCTCTGGTTAACGGTCAAGGTATTAGCACCTGGTGGTCAACATTAGTAGAACAGTCTCAAGATTATCCCGAATTTAAACAAGCCATTGAGCAAGCGCGCGCCCAATTCAAATTTGCAAATCTCGATTTGGATAAAGAAATTTTTGGGTGGATGGATGGAGAATTTGGTGTCGCTGCGATTCCATTGAATCAAGGTTTGTTCGCACAGCTTGGTTTTGGAGGAGCATTTATATTTCATACAAGCGATCGCAAGACAGCCGAAACCACCTTAACAAAATTGGATACCTTAGCCAAAACACAGCAAGTTAACATTGCTCAAAGAAATATCGGTAATAAAGATGTTACCGAATGGCAAATTCCCGGACAAGGCGCTTTATTTGCACATGGTTGGCTCGATCAAGATACAGTTTTTTTCGCTATGGGTGGGCCAATAACTGATGCGATCGCGACTCCTAATGGTAAATCTCTCAACGACAGCGAAAACTTCAAAACAGTTACAGGTTCTCTACAGAAACCAAATGGCGGTTACTTCTACCTGGATATGGACAAAACCGCGTCCGTAATAAATCGTTTTGCAACCTATAATCGATCCTTACCGCCTGAAGTCAGTGCCATCATGAATTCTATTCATGGCGTTAGTCTGACTGCTACCAGTCCAGATAAATCTACCACTCACATGGAGATGTTGTTAGCTCTCAAACCAAAAACAAGTAAATAATCCAAGTTGCGATCGCATTTTGATTCAAATAAAAACAGTGGGATAGCTCCAAGGGAGACAGTATGCGATCGCATTGTAAATTCAGAACGTAGTATGCAAAAATTATATTTTTG
>NZ_JCACKS010000162.1:44921-59858 GCF_059505505.1 Pelatocladus sp.
CTAGAGTTTACCAAGAAGCATTAGAAGAAGGAAGACAACAAGGACAAGAAGAAGGTAAGTTAGCTGCTGTACCGCTATTGCTAAAAGCGGGAGTGAGTGTCGAACAAATAGCTCAACAGTTGGAAGTTGAGATTGAAGCGGTTAGACAAATAGCACAGCAACAGTCTTAAATAAGCGTGCTGGAGGTATTAGGAGCCACTATGCGATCGATCGCATTGGATGTTGAGTTTGAGTAGTGCGATCGCCTCTGCAACACCATCATCCAACCTCAAAAGTTCACTCTTCAAGCTTTAAGGTTCACCACCCAAGTTCAGAACATGAAACTTCTCAATTGAAACAAGAAAATTCTAGGTTGAAACAACAAACTTCTCACTTGAAACGAGAAAATTCTAGGTTGAAACAACAAACTTCTCACTTGAAACAAGAAAATTCTGGGTTGAAACAACAAACTTCTCACTTGAAACAAGAAGCTTAATAGCTTATGGTTCAAACCTCTGCACATCCGGTGTGTCTGTCCATTTCTGTGTCATTAATTCTTAGTGGTGAGCAAGCGATCGCCAGAAAATACTCAGGTTGTTCAATCTCCGTCTTCATACTTTACAGTTCTTTATCTGTGATCCCCATTCCCACCAATTGCCGTAACCTGGATATTTGAGAGTAGAAACACAAGTTAGAATTTATGGCTTATTCTTGGTTTAAAGCATTTCATATTGTCGGCGTTGTCGTTTGGTTTGCTGGACTGTTTTACTTAGTGCGTCTTTTCATCTATCACATCGAAGCTGAACAAGAACCAGAACCAGCAAAAACGATACTCAAAAATCAATATCAAATCATGGAAAAGCGCCTCTACAACATCATCACCACTCCGGGAATGCTGGTGACGGTAGCTTGTGCAATTGGTTTACTGGTGACGCAACCAGAATTTTTAAAACAAACTTGGTTGCACTATAAACTCGGATTTGTGGCACTTTTACTTGTTTATCATTATTATTGCTCCCGTTTGATGAAACAGTTGGCAGAAAATAGATGCAAATGGACAAGCAAACAGATGCGAGCGATGAATGAAGCACCAACTGTCTTGCTAGTGGTGATTGTGATGTTGGTTGTCTTTAAGAATAGTTTGCCCACAGACTTGACTGCTTGGGTAATTTTCGGCTTGGTACTTCTAATGGCGGTGACAATCCAACTTTATGCTAGAAAGCGCAGACTTGATAAAGAAAAGCAACTTGCAGAAATGACACAGATTCCTCAGCAGCAGGTTTAGTGACATCTTGCATCTATGTCCAATCCCGCCTGAGAATTTATTCTCAGGCTAATAGCATAGGTCCGTTAAAACGGACTCAAATACTTTTCTATCTAGATTTATCGGACTTTAACTTTCAAAATTATTTGACCAGGTAAAGAATGCAACAGAAAACATTATTTACCAATAGAATTGCTGTACTGGCTACGAAGCATCAAAAAGAAAAAGTAATTGCTCCTATCTTAGAAGCAGAATTAGGAATAAAAATTATAGTGCCTGACAATTTTGATACTGATGCTTTTGGTACATTTACTAGAGAAGTAAAACGTCCAGGAAATCAAATTGAAGCTGCAAGGTTGAAGGCAAAAAAAGTATTAGAACTAACTGGTGAAACTTTAGCGATCGCCAGTGAAGGCAGTTTTAGCCCTCATCCTGAAATCCCTTTTATTTCCAGTAATCGAGAAGTTCTCATTTTATTAGACCAAATACATGATTTAGAAATTATTGGTGAAGAATTATCTACCAAAACTAACCATGATTATTTAGTTGTAGAAAGTGTTGAGCAAGCCTTACAATTCGCTCAAAAAGTAGGTTTCCCTGAACATGGTCTAATAGTCATGTTTGATGAATCACCAAAACATAGCACTGAAGTAATTAAAGGAATTATTACAGAAGCAAAACTCATAGAAGCTGTAAATTTTGTCCTGAAAAATTCGTCAACAGGTAAAGCACATGTAGAAACAGATATGCGGGCAATGTATAATCCCACACGCATGAAAAATATTGCCAAAGCCACGCATAACTTATTAAAAAAAATTAATAACTGTTGTCCAAAATGTTCTACACCCGGCTTTGAAATCAACAAAATAATTAGGGGTTTACCTTGTGCATTGTGTTATCTGCCAACTTCTTTGACTCGTGCTGTTATATATGAATGTCAAAAATGTGGTTTTACTCAAGAAGAATTATTTCCATATGGAAATGAATACGCAGAGCCAGTAAATTGTAATTATTGCAATCCGTAAACTACCCACACTGATTCGGAGTACCGAATACAGTGTGGGCTTTCAGTAGCCCTGAAGAGTCCGTGCTGAGATTACAGCACAAACCGTTCGTTGGCGAAGCCTGCGCTCCGCGCTTGCCTCCAGGCTGGTTTACAGACAGCCCCAACAATGCAATCATCTTCGCTCCATTCAAATCAGCATCGCAAGATAGCCCACAGTTGCCGCATTTGAATAACTTCTGCGAGCGCAAGCCAATGTGTAGACAACGATTGCAGGTTTGACTTGTGTAGGCAGGAGGGACGGCAACAACTTCTACGCCGTCCCGTAGTCCTTTGTATTCCATAAATATCCGCAACTGGTAGAACGCCCACGAGTTACTTCTGCGGCGTTCTGTCTTGTTACGCGGCTTTTGGTTTGTTCGTTCACGAATGCCTGTCAAATCCTCGATTGCTACAAGTGCTTTTTCACTTTTGGCTTGCTGGATGATTGTCTTGCTAATGTTGTGGTTTACCCACGCTTGAAATCGTCTCTCTCGCCCCGATAGCCGTGCCAAGACTTGCCGACATCTACGCCGACTAGACCTTGTGCGTGTGGAAGCTTTTTGTTGGAGAGACGCTCTGACCTTGCTGTATTTATCCCTCGTCTTGGTTAACTGTTTCCCGTCCCAAAAATCACCGTTACTAGTTGCGGCTATATCGCGGCGTCCAAAATCAACGCCGATTACTTTTTTACTTGGCTGCGGGTCAGGAACCTCATCTTTTAATTGAATGTGGATGTAATACTGACCATCGCGGTGCTTACATAACTGAGCGCTTGTGGGCTTCCGTCCAACAAGTTTTCCGCGTTGATAATTGCCAGCATTGATTTTAATATGTTCTCGACCAGACAACGTGGTCAAGCTGACAGTCCAATCCTTCTCCCTGAAAGCAAAAATCCTAGCATCATAATCAGCAGATGTGGGTTTAAACGCAATAACAGGTTTATTCTTCTGTTTTGCTGTTTTACGGTTAGCCCCAACTCTGGCACAAGCTCTGACAGCTAAATTAGCAGGCAACCCAAACTTAGTTCTTAAGTCTTCGTAGACAATGCCCTGGATGGTTAACTTGCTCGTTATATCCGGCTTAATTATTTGGTTGGTATAGTTGCAAGCTTCAGCAAAAGCATGAAGCACTACTTCCAATTTCTCCGACTGTAAGGGCGTGGGGTTGAGTTTGCAAACTAGCGTCAGTACTTGTTCCATGAGTTTGACCTACTCACCATGTGATTGCAATTATAGACTACAATTCTCCGTTGTTTGTTTCCGGAGATTGTTGAAAACTCAGACACCCCTCTTCTTCAACAACCTACGGTTGCTATCAATCGGGGGTGTACCTCGTTTTCAACCCGCAATTCCTCTCACCACTGACAGCCGTACAGGTACAGTGGGAGCCTCCTTGCGGCAAAAGGTGAATAATTTAGGAATCGTATTAGCCCACAATCCTATGTAGAGACGCGAAATTTCGCGTCTCTACAAAAGACCTCTTGCAAAAGTCGAATGAACCCCCCTCAATCCCCCCGTGAACGCCTGCGGTGTACACAGAAGTCTTACAAAGTTGCCTAGTAGCGTTTTGATCCCCCCTAACCCCCCTTAAAAAAGGGGGAACTAGAATCAAAGTCCCCCTTTTTTCTAGCGTAGCGGCGCGTCAGCGCGGGGATTTAGGGGGATCAGAGGATTTATGTGTACACCGCAGGTAAACGCTTAGGGTTAGGGTGGGGTAAAAATATTTTTGCAAGAGGTCTAAAGGAAATTACCCTGCGGGATCTTGCTATGTGTCTCTACAGATCAATTTTTTGTACTAGAAATCTTTAAGAATCCAACGAAATTATAGGCGAAGTGTTTCCCCAATTTCCAGTAAACACAAAGGTTTCTAAAGGTTTGCGCTGACGGGGAGCAAAATCACGTTGTCGGTATTGTTCTGGTAATGCTTCATGATCGCCTTGATAACCAATTGCGATCGCTGCTACTGGTTCATAGCCTTCAGGGATATTGTACAATTTCCGTGCTTTTGATACATCAAAGCCTGCCATTTGGTGGATAAACAAACCTAAAGAAGTTGCTTCAATTGCTAAACTACAAGCTGCTGCACCGACATCGTGAAATGCATGACGGTTTTCAGTGTGATTTTTCTCAAAGTAGAGTTTTGCTACCGAAAGCATCAAGACAGGTGCATGTTGCGCCCAAACTTGATTTCCTTCAGCCAGACAACTAAGCAAACGTTTGAATTCTTCAGGATTTTCCTGAGTTGCAACAATAAAATGCCAAGGTTGTTCATTATACGAAGAAGCAGCCCAGCGCGCAGCTTCTAGTAAACTACAAAGTTTTTCTTTTTCAACTGGCTGTTGAGAAAATGCTAGAAGACTCCAGCGTCGTTGTAGCAACTCATGAATTGGATATTGGGAATTAGCAGGCTTTTCCATACTTTGTTATCCTATAAAATCAATATCTTCGACTCTGATATCCTAGATAGTACTTAATTGTGCTAAGACTTGTGCTACTGCTATGGAGCTAGGGAGAGAAAATGACTAGTTTTGGGAGTAGTTGTTTGACTCAGTTTTTGGGTATGGCGATCGCAATCACACATATTTTCTCTGCAAACTATGCAGTTGCTCAAATTACTGGCGATCGCACTTTACCGAATAACTCCAATGTCACCAAAGAAGATAACACTTTCAACATCACAGGTGGAACCCAAGCGGGTAGCAACTTATTCCATAGCTTTCAAGAATTTTCTCTTCCCACTGGTGACACGGCTTTTTTCAACAATGCTGCAAATATTCAAAATATTCTGACACGAGTCACAGGTGCTTCAATTTCTAATATTGATGGTTTAATCAGAGCAAACGGAACAGCAAACCTGTTTTTAATTAATCCTAATGGCATTATTTTTGGTCAAAATGCACGGTTAAATATTGGTGGCTCATTTTTGGCAACTACAGCTAGTAGCTTTAAATTTGCTGATGGCAAAGAGTTTAGTGCTATACCAAATAACACAGCAACAACTTTACTAACCGTCAGTCTACCGATTGGTTTGCAATACGGCAACAATACCGGAAATATTCAAGTACAAGGTTCTGAACTACAGGTGAATTCCGGTAAGACTTTAGCCCTTGTCGGTGGCAGTTTACAGCTTAACGGCGGGCAAATACTAGCCCCCGGCGGTCGAGTTGAATTGGCAGGAATTGCAGAAAATAATAGTATTGGACTCAATGCTGATAATTCATTTCTCAGTTTAAGTTTGCCTAATGATGGGCAAAGAAAAGATGTATTTCTCGATAATGCGGCTCAAGTCAGTGTTATTGCTGGTGGTGGTGGTAGCATTGCCATCAATGCTCGCAATTTAACTCTGTCGGATGCAAGTACCGTGCAAGCAGGGATAGAGTCAGGAAAAGGTTCTGTTGCCACAAAGGCGCTGGATATTGATCTTAACGCCACAGAAGCAATTAATGTTGATAGAAGTATTATTTCTAATACAGTGCAAACCGAAGCTATAGGCTATAGTGGCAATATTAATATCAGCACTGGATCGCTGGCTTTGACAAGTAACGGTCAACTGAGAACCACAACTTCTGGACAAGGAAATGCAGGCGACATTAATATATTTGCCCGTGATACAGTTATTTTTGACCGAATGCGTAGTGATTTTTCTACTGGGGCGTACACTACCGTAGACCCAAAAGCCGTAGGCGATGGTGGTGATATAAATATCATCACTGGGTCACTTTTTGTCAAGAATGCTGCTGCAATCCTAGCTAGAACCCAAGGACAGGGAAATGCAGGCAATATCAATATAGTTGCTCGCGATACCGTTTCCTTTGATGGCGTTAGTTTTAATTTAGAAAACATTAGTGGGGCTGCTAGTTCTGTTGGTTCAACAGCCGTATCAACAGCCGTAGGTAATGCTGCTAGTCTGAATATCACAACTGGGTCACTGTTTATCACAAATGGCGCGCGACTGGTTGCCAATACTTTTGGACGTGGTGACGCAGGTAATATAAATATACAGGCTCGCGATCGCGTTGTATTTGACGGTTATAGTTTCAATGGCTACTCTAGCGGCGCGGTTAGCAGTACGGAAAATACAGGTATAGGCAAGGGTGGCAATATTCACATCAATACTAGATCCCTAAGTATCACAAATGGTGCTGTTGTGGGTGCGAGAACTCGTGGTCAAGGAGATGGAGGTAACATTATCGTTGACGCCGAAACTTTAGAAGCTACTAACGGTGGACAAGTTTTTACTACTAGTTTTAGCAGTGGTAAGGCTGGTAGTATTACTCTCAATATCAGCAACAGGATTACTCTTGCTGGTACAGACCCTACCTATTTGACTCGACTTCGCCAATACACTCCAGTTATAGTTCCCAATGTCAGCCCTAGCAGTGGATTGTTTGCCAATACTTCTAATACTTCCACAGGTCAGGGAGGAGAATTAATCATTAATACTGGCAAGTTAAATATTCGTGATCAGGCGCAAGTAACAGTTAGCAGTGCAGGTTCGGGAGTTGCAGGTTCCTTAAAAGTCGATGCTGACTCAATTCGTCTTTTGAACCAAGGCAAAATTAGTGCAGATACTCTTAGTGGTGCAGGTAATATTACACTGCGATCGCACGAGATAATTTTAGGTAAGAACAGCAGCATTACTACCAACGCCACAGGTAGCAATAATATCGGTGGCAACATCAATATTGATACTGATGTTCTCGCTGCTTTTGCAAATAGCGATATCAGTGCTAATTCCGATAACTTTCTGGGAGGAAGGGTAATAATCAATACCCAAGGTTTTTTTGGTATCCAGTTCCGACAATCACCAACCTCAGACAGCGACATCACCGCCACAGGCGCTAGTCCAGAGCTAAGTGGTACAGTGCAAATTAATACACCTGATGTTGACCCTAGTCAGGGATTAGAACAACTGCGCGTCAATCTCGTTGATGCTTCCCAACAAATTGCTACTGGCTGCAAAAGAGATGACAAGCAAATGAGGGGATCATTTATCGCCACAGGACGTGGAGGTATACCACCTAGTCCCACAGAACCGTTAATTACTGATCAAGTCCTGAGTAATTGGATATTGCTTCCTGAAGAAACTCAAAACCAACCCAGAAGCAGACTTGAGGAACAACAAACCCAAGAAGCCAACTCTATAAATCCCCCGACTCAGATTGTAGAAGCTCAAGGCTGGGTCATAAATCCCGATGGTGAAGTGGTTTTAGTAGCGAGTACACCGACTGTGACACCTGACAGTTCCTCGTTTACTACTGTACCCAGTCAGTGTAGGTAGTTCACGAATGGACTCAAACACCGTCCTAGTCAGATTTATCTGACTTTAGCTATTAGCCAATAAATAAATTTATTGGCGGAATGAAAAGCTGATGCAAGATAGGAAATACGGTGACGCGGGGACACACCGTTGATGAAAATTCCAAAATCATCCCGCAATTATGCAACGCCAAATAAATTTATGCTCAACTTAGTTCAACATCCACAGGCGATCGCATGAGCGTCAGAAAATTGACATATTTGTGTCATAGCGATCGCGCAAAATAGAATTATAGAAATAATAATAATTTTTGAGTTTTCTTTCTAGGAGATGTTTCACACTTTTTCTATTCACAAATCTGTAGATGCTTTGAAAGTTTTGGCGACTGGGGTTGTATCCAGTCTTTTGGTATTTCAGTTCGCACCCACAATTGCACAGCGAGTTGAACAACCAGTTACACAACTTGCAGATTCTAGTTCCACAACTCCCACACTCGTAACACCACAAGATAATCAATCCAAACTTTGGTTAGTAGCAACAGTTGTAGGTGGTGTGGCTCTTGGTGTAGCTTTAAAAGACAGAGGAAATCGCCAAGCAAGTACTACAGATAGCGCCTCATTTGCAAGTTCAAAAACTGGTATTATTAGCTTTGAGCAAGCTAGCCGCAAACTTCAAAACAGACTCATGACTTTGTTGCATGATGATAGAGAAGTAGCAAAGCGCCTTTTCATCCAAGCCCAACTAAAATTTCCCAATAAAACGGCTGATTGGTATGTTGATAAGGTGATTTACGACCTAGAACGCGATCGCGGTGGGTTATAAATAGCAGGGAACTCTTAACGGGGAACGCAGGTGGGATTTTTGAACATTTGGGATGCTCCCGATCTAATGTCCTTTTCCTGCTCCTAAATATAATTCTCCGACTTTAGGGTCATTTAATAATTCTTGACCGGGACCTGTGATTGCATCGCGTCCAGATTCGAGTACGCAACCGCGATGAGCCATTTCTAAAGCTTTGCGAGCATTTTGTTCGACTAAGACAATAGCTGTACCTCCCCGGTTAATTTCTTTGATCTGCTCAAATACTTGAGTCACCAAAATCGGAGATAAAGCAGCAGAAGGTTCATCTAAAAGCAGTAGACTGGGTTCTAACATCAAGCCTTTACCCATTGCTAACATCTGGCGTTCGCCACCGGAGAGTGTACCAGCACGTTGACGACGGCGATCGCGCAGTCGAGGAAACATGGTAAATATTTTGTCTTTGAGTGGTTGAAGAGGAACATTGCGGACAAAAGCACCCATTTCCAGATTTTCTTCTACAGATAGAGAGGGAAAAACATTGGCGATTTGCGGTACATAACACATCCCTCGCTGCACAATTTGGTTTGATTTTAAACCAGTGATATTTTCTCCTTTAAAAGTGATTGTTCCTGTATGAGGTGTCAACAATCCAAAAATAGCTTTTGCCAAAGTTGATTTTCCTGCACCATTAGGGCCAATCACCGTGACTAATTCCCCAGGAGAAACACGGAAATTTACACCTTGCAGAATATCAACATCTTTAATATATCCAGCGTGGACATTATCAACTTCTAGTAAGTAGTCAATGGTCATTGGTCATTGGTCATTGGTCATTGGTTAATAGTCATTAATTATGAATCATTCGTCAAGAGTAATTGTGATTTACAAATGACAAGTGACGAATGACATAGACGCGCAAGCGGCTTCCCGCAGGGTAGGACAAATAACTATAATGGCGTTTTTTGCAATTCGGGTCTTTCTTCTGGGACGATCGCACCTTCTACTGGGCAAACTTGGAGACATATACCGCAGTCAATACAGGTAGCGAAGTCGATCCAATACCAATCAGTACCTTTAACATTTTTGCTTGGACCATCATGAATACAAGCAACTGGACAAGCATCTACGCAATCCGCGACGCCTTCACAGACATCTGTAACAATTGTATGTGGCATAGTTCCCCTCTTTCGGATCAAAATTACTGCACTTTAAGTTTTTTCTAGACTAACAACAATCAGTTGGTCATTCTATTTTAGATTTTGGATCAGTTCAAAACCTGCCTAAGATTTCAATCGCAGTCTCATAGCGAACGTTCAAAACCCGCCTAAGATTTCAATCGCAGTCTCATAGCGAACGTTCAAAACTCGCCTAATACCAATTAAATATGAAGCTGCACATTATTTTAACCCCTCCCAACCTCCCCTTACCAAGGGGAGGTGCCGAAGGCGGTGGGGTTCTTTCTATGCATCTTCATATGGAAATGGTATTAGATTTCAATCACAGTCTCATAGCGAAAGTCTGCTTTAAGCAGACTACTTGATTTGTTTGAGATTTGTTTGAGTCGTCTTCAGACGACTTGTGCTATTAGCTAAGGATTTAAATCCAAGCGCAGTATATTGAAAAAATTGGGATGCTCCCAAACCTCAAAATTCTAGTTTCAAACCTCAACGTTCAAGCTTTAAGGCTTAATGTTCTTGATATATCTTAGGTGTGACTCCTGTCATTTTACGAAATTGCTGTGTAAAGTGACTTTGGCTGTTGAAGCCGCACTGTAATGCTATCTCTGAAATTGAATTGTTGCGCTGTTTTAACAACTTCTTTGCTCGTTCAACTCGCTGCTGTACTATATACTGCCAAGGAGCTATCCCCATTGATTGCTTAAAGAGACTAGAAAAATAGCATTGGCTAAAGTCTGCTACTTCAGCAATATCGGCTAACCCAATATCTTGTTCAAGATGGGCATTGATATATTCTAATACCCGTTTTAGTCTAAATTCACCTAACCCTACCTGGTATTCTCGCAGTTTAAGAGGGCTGGAAGTGTAGTTTCTAAGTAGATGAATTACTAACAAGTTTGCTAAAGAATCTAAGTACAATCTGCTTCCCCATCTGTTTTGCTGGATTTCATTGTGAATAGACTGCACAATAGATTCAATTTGCAGATCACGTGTATTTATAACGCTGAGAAGCTCAACTTGCTCAGAGTGGGGACAATTTGCTTCCAACGACATTTGATGTAGAAAAGTTGGATCGATGAACAATGCCAAAATTTCATCAGTCGTTTCACAAGCTCCAAAAAAAGGAGCTTTAGCCGGAATCAGAAGTAGTTCGCCTTGCAGTAGAGATCCGTCATACTCTTGCTTCCCGATACGGAAAACTTGGCGTGTCACATTCCCCAGTTCAAAAACCAGGAAATGATGAGTTAGCCCGGACGATACTTCACACTCCCCGGACGGCTGAAGTTGATGTTCCACAATTAGCCCACCCGACTGAAGGATGTGTCTGGACAGCACCCACTCCTCTTTGATTACGTCTGCTGGACACATAGCGGTTGCTGGGGAAGACATCAATTTGACCTCACTGGTGAAATAACAAAGCGTAAAATCAAAAGATTTTTATAAATTGCATAGTCAGTGCGGCTCATCGTGTGACCTATTCACAGGAATCATCAAAGACTACGGTGCTGCCAAAATACTGGGAACCCGCACCATGGGAGCACTGTTTGGGGGTGAGGCTTTTAGACTGAGATGGCAAGGCTTTGCTCTCATTGTCCCGACTGTTCAAGTAGTTTCACCCAAGGGTAACACCATTGAAGGTGTAGGGGTTCAACCAGATATTGAAATACCCGAATGTGTAAACAGTAGTAGTCAGTGTCTTGAAAAGGCAATTAAAGTTGTTGTAAACGCTGACCCATAAATACTTGCCCAACAGTGTATAGATTTTTCTCCCTTGTCCCCCTTCCCTTGTAAGCGCTCCCCGATCCCTCTAGGCTCGCAAACCAAAGTAAGTGAGAACTAATTCCGTTGTACCATTATTGACAATTTCGTGTGTTTCTGATTTTTCTACGGCTACACAAGTTCCTGGTAATAAAGGGTATTCCTGATCATTAATACGAATAATCCCCGAACCAGTTTCGACAAAAAATACTTCACACATATCCTCATGTGCGTGTGCTGAAGCTATTTGTCCGGGAGCAAAACGTGCTTGGGAAAAGTTAGTCAAACCAGGTAATTCACCAAGCCGCAACATTACTTGTTTCTTGATTTCAGGATTATGAGAAACAGGCTCTTGTGGTATTTCGCTTAGGGATATCAGTTTCATTCTGGTCTTATATCATTGGATATTTCCACAATACCCCTAGTACCATCTATCCGTACTTGCTGACCATCCTGGAAAATCCAGGTAGCATTATGCACATCCATAATTGCGGGAATCCCATACTCGCGAGCCAGGATTGCTCCGTGGGAAAGCCTACCACCAGCTTCAGAAATTAATCCTCCGGCTCTCACTAGTAAGGGCGCCCAACCAGAGTCTGTATAAGGAACTACTAAAATTGTTTCCTTGTCAATCTCCGTCATTGATTGTAAATTTCGCAACACCTTTACCCGTCCGACTGCTTGTCCGGGACTAGCGGGGATACCTTGTAATACCTGATCAGGAGACAGAGGTGCAATTCGCAAAGGTAGAGCCGGGGGAGTATTGCCGTAAACTAACAAGGAGACTGGATTAATTTGACCATGTTCTACAAGTTGCGATCGCCTCAATTTCACAATCTCAGATAACTGCTCAACTAAATCTGTGTCCATTCCCTCTATTAAGCGCTTGATTTCTGCAAATTCCAGAAAAAATATATCTCCAGCTTCACTCAACAAACTTGAATTTAACCAAATTTGTTCGAGTGCAACAAACGACCAACGCAAATGGGCTAATAACTGAGAATATATTTCTGTGACTCGCCCTTTCAAATCCATACGACTTTGAACAAAACCTTTGTTGCGTTTCCCTTGGTGTTCTGGGCTTCTAGGTGGTTCATTTCCCTGCATAAACTGCACCAATAATTGCTTCACCACTTGGGGTTCTTCCTTCCAAGTGGGAATCGCAATATCAGTCCCTACTTCGCTCATATAACCATAGCGTTGCAGCAATTGATCAAATTCATCTAAAATCTCCTGTCCTGATTCAGACTCGGCCATGTTCGCAAACACAGTATCGGGTTTGAACCGTGAAAATTGCTGCTTGGCTTTGGCGGCTAAATTTTGCAGCGATCGCAATGCTGCTACTTCTGGTGTGAGACTATTATCAAGCTTGCTGTCTTTAACTTTAAATATGGCTTGACGTATGGCTGCACTCAAGGGAGCCATAATACTGTAGAAAGTGGCACGGTGTAGCAAATCTAAAATATAGTTAATTCTGGCTAATAACTCTGGTGAGTCTAGCTGCTCAAGTGGTTCTGAAGATAACCGCGATAAACCAGGTGCAAAATGTTGACGATAATCCCGCCTAAATTCCCTCCCTAACCATAACTCCCGCATTAACAACCGCAGCAGTCCAGGCAAATTTTCTAATGTAGAATTTAACGGCGGTTTGCTTAACTTTTCTCCCCTCGTTAAAAACTCTAGACTTTCTGGGGGTAATCCCATGCGCCGGAATATCTGTCCTAAGAGTGTGGCATTAAAATAAGCATGAGAATAGTGCAGTGTTGCTGTTTCATTGAAATTCAATCCCACAGCTTTTTTGCCTAAAACAAGAGCAAAAATTCCTCCCCACACACCACACGTTAAAGGACGATTAATCGACCAAGTTAAAGGGCGAATTAACCCAGGAATAACTTCCGCAGCAATTTTGCGTGTCCAGATTGGTAATAAAGTACTAATTGGACGGGTTTGCAGTACCCAAAGAGTTTGACCGTCATAACTCCATTCAATATCTTGGGGAACGCCGTAATAACGATCTTCAAGACGGCGGGCTAAGTATGCTACTTGTTTAATTAACGCTGCTGGTACTCGTCCTTGTCCTTCTAATTGAATCAGCGCTAAATTGTCTGTATCCACAACAAAAGCCCGATATTGTTCTGGTGTCACTCGTCCAGACACGACTTGAACAGCACTTCCTGGTAAAGCTTCAATCACGACTGCATCTTGTTCCTGCGTCATCGGATCGCGGCTAAACGCTACACCGGAAAATACTGATTGAACTTGTAGTTGAACTAATACTGCGATCGCAGTATCTGTGACGTTGCGATCGCGTCGATATTGAACTGCTAGAGGTTCGTTGTAGGATACTTGGACTTTGGCGATCGCATTTTCTAAACCTTCTCTAGTAGTAACATTTAAAACAGTTTCGTATTGTCCTGCACCAGAGGCTTGTTCTGAGTCTTCATCAATTGCGGAAGAACGCACTACCAAAGGAGATAATTCTGATGGTTGTAAAAAATCGATCAATTGTTGAGGATCTTCATAGGGCATTAATACCCATCCTTTAGGTACAGGATAACCCCAACGTTTCATCTGAGATAATTTTGCTGCTTTATTTCCCACAATCGCAGGATCTAGTTCATCATCTAGCGACAGAATACCTTGATCTCCGCGCAAAAACTGCAATACTGCTTGGGAATTAGGTTTTGCATTCTGCACTGGAAGATCCAAGTCATCAGGTATTTGTTTGTAAATCCAGCCTAGTAAAGCAGCAAGTCCAATCGCAGCGATGATCATAAATGGATCTTCCATATGCAATATCGCCACAATGATCGGAACTGTGATCACAACCACATTTTTTGCTAACTGGCGATCGCGCAAAATTGTAAAGCTGACGCCTGTCACTAATAATATAAATCCTGCTGCCAATGGGTCATGTACCATAAATCCCCAGACAACATTTGTAGTCCCAGCACCTCTTCCCATCAAGTATCTGCCCATTACTAGAGCAATTAAAGCCACCAATTCCCAAGCCGAACCATTGGGGAAATAAGCACGAGCAATCAAAACGGCGATAATTCCTTTGGCTGCTTCTGATAAAACTGCTAAAATTCCCACCAATGTACCACCGTGATAAAAAGCAGCCGATACTCCAATATTACCAGTACCGACTTCCGCTAATTGCTGCCCTGTCAGAGCTTGCGTGATCCAAGCAATTAACGGTAATGCCCCTAATAATGGGCAGATTATTACAATAACTAAGACACCCCAGAGTTCAAGCATGTTGGATGTTGGATTTTAGATTCCTATTTAAATCTAAAATCTCAAATACCTAATTGTTAGTATATGTCAGAACTTTTTCTTAATACTTCACGAATACGGATTGGGGATAAGGGGAAGGTAGGGGTAATGGGGATTGGGAAATCGGCGATTCTCCAGAGGAGACGCTACGTGTAGACGCGCAAGCGGTGAGCCAGTGGGGGCGAGCCAGTGGGGGCGCTACGCGTCTACCTCGACATAAAGCACCTGGCCAAGGGTGAACGGCTTCTCACAGAGTATGAGGATTAGACATGAATCAGTTAATAGTGATCAGTTTAATTTGATAACTGATAACTGATAACTGATTAAACATCTCCAAAATAGTATATTTTGTGGTAAAAGAACGTCAATAGAAG
>NZ_JCACKS010000163.1:0-3754 GCF_059505505.1 Pelatocladus sp.
TTGTACGTATTTACTTATCTTTACACAGTTTGGTTTTTTCACCTCGTTCTACTTAGACATCAAAATTTGGGCAGAAGGCGATTATTTACATTATGACGCTCCTAAAGGCAAGTTATCCTCTGTCTTGCGATCGCAATTAGTAGAACGCAAACAAGAAATTCTCGCATTCCTTCGTCAAGTCAATCTTAAAATTACATCCATTCAGCCTGCTTCACGAAATCAAGAAATTCCCTTATCTTTCGCCCAGCAAAGGCTATGGTTTCTCAACCAGTGGGAAGTTGAAAACTCCTCCTACAACGAATCTGTAGCTGTGCAACTGAAAGGTTTACTCAACTTATCTGCTTTGCAACACAGCCTCAATGAAATAGTGCGTCGTCATGAGGCTTTACGCACAACTTTTGTTTGTATTGACGGAAAACCGATTCAAACAATCTCTCCTGATTTGCATTTATCGTTGTCAGTCATTGATTTACGGGAAATACCCCAATGTCATCAACGCCAAGCCAAAGCGTTGAAGTTGCTTGCACAGGCGGCAAACTGCCCATTTCAACTAACTGAAGCGCCATTGCTGCGAACCACCTTAGTAAAATTAGAAGAAACAGAACACATACTCTTGTTTACAATCCACCACATTATTTGTGATAACTGGTCGATGGGTATTCTCTTGCAAGAGTTAGCAGCATTATACACAGCCTTTTGTAGAAACAAGCCTTTACCTTTACCAGAATTACCCATCCAGTATGCTGACTTTACTGTTTGGCAGCGACAATGGCTAACTGGCGATCGCCTCCAATCTCAACTCAATTACTGGCAACAGCAATTAATTAATTATCCTCCCATACTACAATTGCCTACAGACCGTCCTCGACCTACACTACAAAGCTTCTGTGGAAAAACGCAATCTTTCTCTTTATCCTCAGACTTTACTGAAGCACTCAAGGCACTAAGTCGTCAGGAGGAAGTGACATTATTCATGATGCTGCTAGCAGCTTTTGTCACCTTGCTTTACCGCTACAGCCAGCAGGATGATATTGCGATCGGAACTGCGATCGCCAATCGTAACTATAAAGAACTAGAAAGATTAATAGGACTTTTTGCTAATACCCTAGTGCTACGTACTAATTGTGCGGGCAATCCTACTTTTCGAGAACTGCTTCATCAGGTGCGGGAGCGTACTTTGTTTGCCTATGCTCATCAGGATTTACCTTTTGAGTATTTGGTAGAGCAGCTTCAGCCTGAACGCAACCCCAGCTACAATCCATTATTCCAGGTAATGTTTGTTCTCCAAAATTCTCCGGTGGAGGAATTAAAGCTTCCTGGTTTGGATTTGAATTTACTCCCCCTAGAAAATCAAACAGCTAAATTCGATTTAAGTTTGGTAATGCAAGAAAAGGAATGTGGATTGTATGGGGAGTTAGAATACAACACCGATTTATTTAACGCTGACACTATCTGTCGGATGGTGGAACATTTACAGATTTTGTTAACAGGTATTGTGGCTAATCCAGAACAACGCCTTGGGGACTTACCGATATTGACTCCAGCCGAACAGCAGCAATTGTTGGTGAGTTGGAATCATACTCAAGCCGATAACCCCCAGGATATCTGTATTCACCAATTATTTGCAGTTCAAGTAGAGCAAACACCAAATGCTGTGGCAGTTGTTTTTGCAGATCGGCAGCTAACTTACCAAGAATTGAACCAGCAAGCCGATGTTTTAGCCTATTACCTCAAGCAACTTGGTGTTAAACCAGAAGTAATCGTAGGAATTTGTCTTGAAAAATCATTAGAAATGGTAATTGGCATCCTAGCAATTTTGAAAGCAGGCGGTGCATATCTGCCATTAGATCCATCTTATCCACGGGAAAGATTGGCTTTTATTTTAGAAGATGCCAAGCCTTTAGTATTGCTTACCCAAACGCGACTAATTAAAGAATTATCGTTACACCAAACTAAAATTGTATGTCTAGATACATCCTGGCAAAATAATATCTCTGAAAGAATTACGCAACAATATGCAACTGAGGTTAAATCGGAAAATTTAGCATATATAATTTATACTTCTGGTTCTACAGGCACACCCAAGGGAGTAATGATTCCCCATCAAGCTTTGGTAAACCATAGTCTTGCTGCTGCCAAAATCTATCAACTCCAGTCAAATGATAGAGTTTTGCAATTTGCCTCTATTAGCTTTGATGTTGCCGCAGAAGAACTTTTCCCATCTTGGTTACGCGGTTCAACAGTTGTGATTCGCCCTGATTGGATACTATCTTTTTCAAATTTCCACCAATTCCTAGAGTCCGAAAAAATCACGGTTCTCAATCTACCTACTGCCTACTGGCATCAGTGGGTATCTGAATTATCTAATTCAAACATTGCATTGCCGCCTACATTGCGCTTGGTAATTGTTGGAACAGAACAAGTACAACCCGAAAAATTAGCACTATGGCAGCAACAGGTAGGCACTAAAGTTCGCTGGCTTAATGCCTATGGTCCTACAGAAGCGACTATTGGCGCAACAATCTACGAACCCGTCAGCGTGCAAGAAAACTTGCAATTTGCTAGTGTACCTATTGGTCGCCCCATAGACAACACCCAAATCTATTTATTAGACAAATACCTCAACCCAACACCTCTTGGTATACCTGGTGAATTGTATATTAGTGGTCTTGGTTTAGCACGAGGCTACCTGAATCGACCTGATTTAAGCGCCGAGAAATTTATTCCTAACCCCTTTGAGAAGGCAGGAGGTGATAGGTTGTATAAAACTGGTGATTTAGCCCGTTATTTACCAAATGGCAATATTGAATACTTAGGTAGAGCAGATAATCAAGTAAAAATACGTGGATATCGTGTAGAGTTAGAAGAAATTGAAGTCGCACTAACACTACACCCAGATGTACAAGATACCGTTGTGATTGCTCGCCACAGTCATGCCAAGGATACACAATTGATTGCCTATGTAGTCCCCTACAAGCAGCAACCTACTGCTAAAGAACTGCGAAACTTCTTGAAACAGCAGTTACCTGATTACATGATTCCGTCAGCTTTTATACTGATGGAAAACTTACCACAAATGCCTAATGGTAAAGTAGACCGTCAAAAACTTCTAGCACTAGAATTCAAGCAACCAAGTTTAGAGAAAGATTTTGTAGCACCTCGTGATGACTTAGAACTAGGACTTACGCATTGACAGAAAAATGACAATGTGTATTCAACCCTACCTGTTGTTTAAGGTGTTCCAAAATGAAGTCACGAGCCACCTGAAGAGATAAATTTCTTTGAAGTTCATACCAATTTTCAATTAACTCTTCCGCTCGCATTAATTCTAATTGAGTAAATGCACGGATTGCACTAAAAAAGTGAGTATGAACAGCCTCAGTTGTTCTCACCATAAACTGCTCAATTCCACATACCTGTTTAATAGCTCTGTGGTAGCATTCAATTCCCCAATGGATTGAATGTAATGACTTAAATTCCACCCTAGTAATTGCAATTAGTGCATCTTCATCTGGTACAAAAATGATGTAGTATCTTTTATCTTCGTTTTTGAAGATTTTCTGAAATACTTTTACTTTCCCAAAACTTTTTAGATACACAATTAAACCTTCTTCAGGTATTTCCAGGTTTTTGACTTGGGTATAATCTCGACCGTTAATTGAACATGAGCGATTTTTGGCTACGCCCATGAAAAACCCTAATTCCTTGTCTCTCAAGAACTTCAGATTTTCACGACTGGAATACCAAGCATCGC
>NZ_JCACKS010000164.1:0-3703 GCF_059505505.1 Pelatocladus sp.
GCAAGATCACGATTTGCAACTAGTTGTGGTGGCAACACGAAAGAGGCAGGGGGCGCAGGGTGCAAGGGTGAAATTTTATCTCCCTGCTCCCCGCTCCCTACACCCCGCTCCCCGCTCCCTGCAAAGTGCTCCCTGCCCCCTGCTTCCTCTGGTTTGGCTAAAATGGCCTCTAAGTCAATTAGCTTACGGATAAGTCGTCCTCCATCATCTCTGTTTACTAGTTCTGGTGTGACTTCCATTCCGTAAGCGTCTCTAATTCGGAATTTTTCACACTCGTAAACTTCTTCTGGTTTAAGGTAGTCCTGGTGTTGTCTAATTTCGTAGGTCAAGCGATCAATATCTTTGGCGTTGGCAACTTTGGTACAATGTTCGGCGTTAATTGTAGAAGCTGCGGCTTGCAGAGCACCATTGACGACTTGAGAAAATTCATCACCCATAGGAATAATTGTATTGCCCATGTGTTCAAGCAGTGTACGCAAGTCAGTTCTAAGATTATTGATTGACCAATTTCTTTGAGCTTCAATCTGACAACTGGCATCCAACGCCCAATCCTTCTCTGCCCCCCGTTTACCAGTTTCTCTGTTGATGCGGAGCAAAAAAGCGGTCATCTCGTTTTTTTGGAGGATTTTTTCTTTAAGGAGCCTAGCATTGGTTTCGGCGTAGCCAAATGGTGGGCGAGGAGCTACCCAAATATGCATCGGTAGATTGTCACGAATACGCCACAACATTTGGGCGCATTCAGTAGCTGCTTGGGATACAGCATGAAACACACCAAAAATTACGTTAAAATGAGGGGCACTAATGTCAACTCCGGTTCCTAAACTAGGAGTGGTTAATATCACATCGATATTTTGAATTGCTGTGTTGATTTCTTTAATAAATATGACATTCTCTTCGCTACCAGAATTTTCTGAGTGAATTGCCCAGATCCTCAGTCTGTGATCTGATTCTAGAGCTTCTGAAGCAGAGGGAGCAGAGGGGCAGAGGGGCAGAGGAGCAGGGGGAGGAATTTCTCCCTTTCTCCCTGTTTCCTGCACCCATGCTTCTTCCCCCTCGGCTCCTCCGCTCCTCCGCTCCCCTGCATCCAATAGGGTGCGTTCAAGTTTTTTGATAAACCGCTTACTATCATATGCGACATAGCATTTTTGTCCTGCCATAACTGCGGCATGAATCTGTGCTACTAGGGTGCTACTGTTGCTACCCTCGTACCAATAAACTTGGCGTCCAGAAGATTTCCACTCATTTAAAATAATGTAAGGTTGATCGCCCTCGGGACGCATTGCTCGGAAAAAGTCAATCGTTATATCGTCCAGGTGGGCATCTGCCAGCACTACCAAAGAAGCTTGATGAACTAGAGATTCTAGAACCTCTAAAATCAGAGCGCGATGCTGTTTACAAGTTTTCGATTTCAGCAGATGAGCTACATATTGGCAGGCTTCATCAATAAATATGCAATCGTAAGCTTGCAGATCGCTAGCCATTTTGTAGAGTGAATCAACAGTAATGCTCAGGGCATCAGCGGAACTTAACTTCCCAGCTCCGATCTGAGAATACATCTGTGTTGTTAGCCGTTCACTCAAGTTTTTGAGCAGGTTTACTCGATGCCCATTGTTTAAAAACCGCAGTTGCGGGTGCTGTTTTCGCCAGCGTGCTAAAAATTCGGTTTTACCCGTACCCATATCAGACAGCAAACATACTAGTCCTGTTGAGGGGAGTTTTTTTATGGCATCTGTGAGAAAGCGACTGTTGACCTTAATATCAGGTTTATACTTGCGTAGTCCTCTGTTTTGATTGAGAAAAAATGATTTTTGATATTCTCTCAATGTAAATGCATCGTCAATCAGCGTAGTCACGCAAGAAGAGGCAAGGGTGCAGGGGGCGGGGGGCAGGGGGAAAGAAGCAGAGGGGCTCTTTGCGGGGTGCAAGGGGGAAATTTTATCTCCCTGCTCCCTGCAAAGTGCTCCCTGCAAAGTGCTCCCCGCTCCCTGCCCCCTACCCCCTGCCCCCTTGCCTCTTGTGCCAAGTGCTATCACCCAATCATCAATCCCTTTTTCTGGTCCTGGCAATTGTGCGACTTCGCAGCTACAACCAACAGCTTCAATTGCCTTGCCTGTACGAATAGTTGCCTGGTAAACTGACCAACGGGTTTTGGGTTTAGTCTCATAATCGAAGAGAATAATAAACTTGCGTCCCGGTTGCGCCAATGGCATTAAGTCAGGATGCAGACGTTCATCAAAATCTTTTTTACCAACTCGCCCGTTCCAAATTCCAGGTAAGGCTACAGCCACATACCCAAGACTTAACAAACAAGCGGCTTTTTTCTCGCCCTCACAAATTATTACGGGGATTTCTGAATGTAACTGCACCCATTCCCAGAATAAGCGTGGATGCAATCTATCAAATAGACGCAGTGCCAGGGGAGAAAGATAGCGCTTGATGTTGTACTTTTGGGCAACTTTGTTCCATAAGTGTTCTGGGACATTAAAATAGGTGATGCGGTTGGGGGTCAGTGGTGGAGATTCGTATTTGATGGGTTTTGCATTGCCCCCGACAATATTGGTACCAAACAGACCCTTATTGTCTTTTTCAAAGTCAATCCGGGGATTATCAGGCTTCAACCGTCCCCATTCCATTATGTCCCAGTTGTTAAGTGGATCTAGTCCGCTTACCCACCATCCCCCAAATTCGATGTGGGCATATTTTCTTAAATAGTAGTCTCGCAGTCGTCCATCATTACGTCTTGCTGTCTGGTCTAGGGCGTAAAGTAAATATTCATAAACTTCCTGACCAATCACAGAACGAACATTTAATTGTGCAAGCTGATTGTCAACTGCTGAACCTACAACCCATTCCTGCCAATGCTTTTGGATTAATGGGTTAAACACATTGTTTTCGCTGGTGTAGTCCATTTTTGTAACTCCGATGTGTGTTCATCGGGGCTACCCACAATCTTCAGCAATACTAGCGCTGCAACGCTTTCAAGTATTACGGCATTAATTGACTTCGTAGCAGTTATTTGGAAAGGGGGTAAAGGATGTATTTTCCCTTTCTCTCAACTTCTGCCAAAAACTAGATTTTTCTGAAATCTTTGGGATCTCGTAGTAAAGGTTTTAGTCATTTGATGCCACTTGATTACAGTACAAGCTAGCTTTGCCTAGATCACACAGACATTGTTAAATTAAATTTGGTTGTTTTTAGTGGTTGGTTGCTTGAGTAGCAAACCATGTGCTTGGCGATTGCCAGTCTTGTGTCTGCCTGTGAGTAGCCAGCCGATTTCTTTTTACAAGGCAGTGATTTAAGTCGTTTTTCACAATCAGGGTAGACAAGAAATTGTAGAGCCAGACACTTTTTCAAAATTGAGCAAATTTTTTGAAAAAAAAGTCTGTTCTTCCCTTGCCCTTGTATGTTAGTATTGCGTACAAAGGCAATGAAAAACGGGCAAAAGCATTATCGCTGTTGCCACACTCTGTGTTGTCTTCAAAAAGAAGGCAAGATTGCTTGCACTGGCTGAGTCGTGAGATGCCGCTAGTCCCATACAGTTCGTTGGTTTCAACCGCCAAGTCTCTGCCAACACTGTTGTCTAACGGCTCGCCTCCCCATTCTGACTAGTTAAATAATGTTTTCTTTTTTACCTCCTTGTAGTTAACCTTGATCTCTTTGCACTCATGGAGGTACGCTCAAAATTGTCAACGCCTGATGTCAC
>NZ_JCACKS010000165.1:0-3569 GCF_059505505.1 Pelatocladus sp.
TTCCTCGCTCGTTTTTTTTATTTTTCTTGGCTACCCCTGTTTATTGAGCCGATACTAAATAGTTTATCCAGTCAATTGATTGAGCAAGCTAATTACAGGGTTTCATGTCTGATACATATCTAGAAAGATGAGCAACGACCGTAGCCACAGTTCCTTACTTGTACTACCTTCAACCCAAGATTGGATGCAAGGTGTACTGAGTGCGAAGGTAGTGCTGGTGATGTATGGAGACTATCAATGCTCTAAAAGTGCGGACGTTTACAAGATGATTAGAGCGATCAAGCGAGAGCTTAGTGCTGCTTTTGGAGAGGATTATTTATGCTTTATCTTCCGTCATTTTCCGCAAATACAGATTCATCCTCATGCTCAACGGGCTGCCCAAGCTGCCGAAGCCGCCGCTGCCCAAGGACAGTTTTGGTTGATGAATGATACTTTATTTGCCCATCAACAAAAGTTGGAGAATGGTTATCTTGTCGAGTACGCCAATGATTTAGGGCTTGACATTCCTCAGTTTCTCAAAGAGTTGTCTAAACAAGTGCATGTCGATCGTATCAATGAAGATATCGAAGGTGGAATACACAGTGGAGTGACGACTGCCCCAGCCCTATTTATCAATGGAAATCGATATACCGGGCACTGGAACACGACGGAGTTGATGGCAGCCATGATTGCTGCAAGTCATTAAGCTCCCCCGATCCCTACTTCCAATTCATATCTCAACAGCGACGAAAGTATTTGCAATCGAGCAGCTCGCAGAGGTTGACATTGGTGAGATCATCGTCAGTCGCCTAATGTTGCTGCGTATTGATCTAGTCAATACAAATTAGTCTTTCATTGAGGATAGTTCTATGACGAATTTACTAGTACAAGGCAAGAATGATTCTGAGCATGAAGATACACCTCAGACTGATTCTCTTCGCGATTCCTCAGTTAATCATGCCCTGATTGCGATCGCGCAAGAAGTCACTGAGTTGCTGAAACAAGCTTACCCGGTACAAGTTGACGAAATTGATCGCATGGGATTAATAGACGGGAACAGTTCTGCTGATTGATCGCTTACTAAGTTGGCGAAGTCTTTCTAATGAGCAATACCTTTGCCAAAATAAGAGCCTACAAAAATTTCGGCAAAACTGGCAAAATCATTCATACATAAGCGTTTAGCTTACAAGATAGTTTGGACTCTCAAACCCTTTGTCCTACGTGAAATACGCTAAAAAAGCCTTGTGAGAAACCTGGAAGGATTTTTTAGGAATGATTGTTTTTGCCCAACTTCGGAGAAATGGGAGTTTGTACATTAACTTACCCTCGTAAATTGGCAAAGGTATTGTCCAGTCAAAGCCATTTAAACCAATAGTTCAAGCGCTTAACTGGAATGACCCCAAAACAGATTCGCTAACACGATACGAATCATTCATAGCGACAAACAGGAGCAAGATGATGAAATTAACCACAACAGAACACTCAATTTCTGGCATCACTGCGATGCTTACTAAAACTATTATGTCAATCGTAGTCACAACAGGAGTAGTTGATGTTTTGCGAATACATCCGGCGATCGCTACCCCTCCACCTCAACAATCTCCTATTCTCGTTGCAACCGCCTACACGAATCGCACATTGCCAACCTTGAGACGGGGCGATCGCGGTAGAAGTGTGCAAATGTTGCAGCAAATCCTCTCAGATAATGGGTTCTTAAATGCTGCCGGAGTTCGGTTAGGAAATCCCAGTGGTGCCGCTGTCGATGGTGCATTTGGCGCGATTACAGAGTCTGCGGTGAGAGAGTTACAACAACGCTACAACGTCCGCGTCACAGGACAGGTTAACCCGGTGACTTGGGAAGTGCTGGATATGCAGGAGAATCCCTATCGATCGCCACTTCCCTGGAAATCATATTAATCACTCAGAAAAAACTTTAGAAAAAACTCAGGAGGAAACTTCCAATGAACAAGATTTTGTCTACCCTTCAACGCTCTCCGCGAATTGTCTCAGCAACAATCCTGCTTAGCCTATTGGTGCTGTTCAGTTTTCCATCCTTAGCTCAAGTCAATACACAAGTGATTCCCAGAATCGAAATAATCAAAAGCTCTGAAGGTGTTCCACCCGCCTACCGTTTAGTCATTAGCCGACCTCAAGACATTGTATATGTTGCCTGTCCCACGAATTTCGAGCCTGAGTTGAATTATCTGCGAAATGTCCAAGCAATTCAGTGTAAGCGTTCTCCCAGGTAACTAGCGATAGATCCAAGCACTACATCCACACACAAGTAAAGGAGACAAAGATGAAGATCAACGCAATCAAAGGACATCTGGGAATCGGAACGGAAGTGAAAGACGCGACTTACGTGGAGGCTGCCGGGTGGGGGAAGTATCGGTGGTGGCGGTATCTTCTGGGGCTGATGATCATCCTCTTTGCCTGGATGGTCGTCGCCAACGTCGCCAGTGCGCTCGTCGCGCTGGCGATCGGCGGTCAGGAGGGTATCGCGGCGCTCAGTCGGCTGGATTACGCCGCGTTTGGTCCTGTGGGGGGCTTCGTCGTGGTCATGGCAGGTTTTCCGGTGTTCCTCGCGGGAATCCTCATCGCCGTCTCCCTCATCCACCAGCGTCATCCCCGAACGCTCGTTACGGCGCGGGAGAAGATCAGTTGGACTCGCGTCGGTCACGGTTTCGTGGCTGGGTTCGTGCCGTGGGTTCTGCTAGGCGGGCTGGGGCAGTACCTCCTCTACCCCGATAGCTTCTCCTTCAACTCCGACCTCAAGACGTTCGCGCTCTTCGTACCGATCGCACTGATCCTCACCGCAATCCAGACAACCGCTGAGGAGCTTTTCTTTCGCGGATACATCGTGCAGGGCGCGAGCCTGATCTGGTCGAACCGCGTGTTTCTGGCGATCGTGTCGGCTGTGATCTTCACCCTGCCGCACGCCACCAACCCAGAGTCACAGTCGGGTGGTTGGATTGGGATGTTCCTCGGACTCTTCGTCGGCACGGGCCTGCTGTTTGCGATCGTTTCATTGATTGACGGCACGACCGAGCTTGCGATCGGCGCGCACTTCGCCAACAACATCGCATACGTTCTCTTGTTCAACTGGTCTGGAAGTTTCTTTGCCGCACCAGCCCTGTTCAGCATCAGCGAGTACCATGCGAGATTTTACGACATCACCTCTCTCGTGCTGATTCCCGTGTTCCTGGCGATCGCCTACAAGGTGTTCAAACGCGACGAGGCATCCGAACCCGTTTCCCAGAGCGATCAGATTGGTCGTCGGTGATCTCGTCAGTTCGTTGCTGAAGGTCAATTTAATTAAAACAGGAGAAACAGGATGATACTGCAAGATAAAGTGGCTTTAGTGACTGGTGGCACAACGGGTATTGGCAGAGCAACCGCGATCGCCTTCGGTGCTGCTGGAGCAAAGGTAGTATTCTCAGGCAGACGCGACGAAGAAGGTGAAAAAACCGCCAAACTGATTCGCGAAACAGGCGCTGAATGCTTATACGTCCATTGAAACAAGTTCACTAACATCTTGGACTTTGGACAAGAAGGATGGTTCGCGTAAATTATTTGCGAACCAAAAACTA
>NZ_JCACKS010000166.1:0-3544 GCF_059505505.1 Pelatocladus sp.
TGGTTCGCAAATAATTTACGCGAACCATCCTTCTTGTCCAAAGTCCAATTATAAGACTTGTGTATACACCGTAGCCTTTTTAAGGGGGGTTAGGGGGGATCAAAACGCTACTAGGCAACTTGATAAAACTTGTGTTTACACCGCAGCCTTTTCAAAGAGGATTAGAGGGGAGCAAACCCTGTATCTGCTCACACACACTATCAAATTGATTTAAAACTTGACTATTTGTAAACCTAATAATCTTTAAACCATATCCTTCTAAAATTCTTGTTCTCTCTAGGTCATATTCTTGATCTTCATCTGTAAAATGACTATCCCCATCAATTTCAATGACTACTTGTAAAGTAGGACAATAGAAATCTACTATAAAATGATTAATTGGTCGTTGCCTTAAAACCCGAAATTGGAAGTCTCTGAGATACTCACACCATAGTTTTTTTCTGCTGGGGTCATGTTTTTGCGAAGTTCTTTTGCTCTTTCTACAAGCTTTGGATTGTAAGGTAAATGGAAATCGCTACTGTTAAGGTTGTTTGTCATAGTTTCTACGTTTATGCCATTAAACCCCTTGAAAACGTATGAAATAACATTAAAGGTAGTTTGAGAAGTATTCGGCTGTGATTTTAGGCACTTGTTGATCCCCTCTAGCCCCCCTTTTCAAGCTACGGTGTTCAAGACGCGATGAATCGCGTCTCTACAATATGGTCTATTTGTTACATTCTTTTTTCAAATTGGTATAATACCTAAACTTTTTGCTGTTGATAACGTTCTTTAAACATTTTTTGCTGTTGTTTGTGATCCACAATTGGAGTCGGATAACCAACAGCCTGACGTTCTAAAGGCGTAATATTACCAGTAAGTAAATATTGAGTATCAAATGAACGCAACTCCCGAACCCATTGGCGAATATATTCACCATCTGGATCGAATTTTTGAGCTTGGCTAGCGGGGTTAAAAATCCGTAAAGGCTTGGGGTCCATACCACTAGAAGCACTCCACTGCCAACCACCATTATTTGCAGATAAATCCCCATCAATCAATTTCTGCATAAAATATTTTTCTCCCAATTGGGGATTAATGAGCAAATCTTTAGTCAAGAAACTGGCGACAATCATCCGACAACGGTTGTGCATCCAACCAATTTCATTTAACTGACGCATAGCTGCATCAACTATCGGATAGCCAGTTCTACCCTCACACCAAGCTTGGAAGTGTTCTTGGTTGGTTTCCCAAGGAAAAGTTTTGAAGACTTCACGGTATGCACCTTCTGCTAACTCAGGAAAATTATACATGGCGTGTTGATAAAATTCCCGCCATGCTAATTCTTGTTGCCAAGTGCGGATATTGGTTTGGGTTTCTTCGCTGCGGCTATTTTCAAGAGCATTTTGTGTAGCTTCCCAAACAGTGCGAATACTGATCGCCCCAAATTTCAAAGCTGCACTCAACCGAGATGTACCTTCAATTGCTGGGAAATTTCGCTGTTCTTGATATTCATTAATCGCGCGATCGCAAAATTCTTCTAAGCGTTCTTGTGCTGCTTCTTCCCCTGGGGCAATAATTAATTCATTCTCCCAGACAAATCCTAAATCTTTGGCTGAGGGTAATTCAACAACTCCAGCACTCTTAGCAATTTCTTTTTCTGATTCTGTTAAACCTTCGGCATTTTCCAGGGTTTCTACTGGTTTTGCTTTTGGTTTGCTAACCCAATTCTTCCAGAAGGGAGTGTAAACAGTATAAGGTTGATTGGAACCAGTGCGGATATCATCTGGTGCGTGCAAAATCTGATCCCAGTTTTGATCTAGAAACTCGATCCCTTTTTCTTTGAGTGCAGATATCACAATGCGATCGCGTTCTTGAGAGTAGGGTTCCACATCCCAATTCCAGAATACAGCTTTAGCACCTAATGTTGCCGCCAGTGCTGGAATTGCTTGTGTCGGGTTAGTGTGGAGTATCAATAACTGGCTACCAGCTTCAGCATATCGCTTTTGTAGCGCTCGCAAACAACCAATCATGTAAGTCACCCGCGCAGGCGCAACATCATCCCGTTGTAAAATATTCGGATCGAGGCAAAATACACCTACAACTTTTGCACTGCGTTGTCTTGCGGTGGCAAGTCCGGTATTATCACAAATGCGTAAATCGCGACGATGCCAAAACAGAATTAAGTCAGACATTCACTCATCTAAATAGTTCGCCTGTACTAGATTAGACTTAATAGTGCAAATTAGCATCAGTCTGTCGGAAAATTCTAGTGGGTCGTAAATATTTTGTATCCAACCTTTATTTTGTGTTTGGCTTTATCAGTAAAAAAAATTTTATCTGGACACAGTATTTTCAATGACATCACAATATGATATTAGGACAAAAGCGATCGCACCGTGGGGAATATGAGCGATTCTCCAAAGGAGACGCTACGCGATCGCACTTTTGTATTCATCAATTAAGCAGACATCAAACGCTGTCTTGGTTGAGGAATTGAACGCCTAATTCATAATCTTTCAATCCGAATCCGAATCAATGACAGAGCGATCGCTCAAGCTGCTGTTTCCGTCAGTTAACTTGTTTGCAATTGCAGTTTGCATCGGTTGAGTTGCAAGAGTCACTACAACTGGTGGAACTTGTGAACTGAGAACGACTCAAATCAATCAAGCAGTCTGCTGAAGTAGACTTTAGCTATCAGACTGCGATTTCAATCGCAGGCTTTAAATTTTCCTCAACATTCGTGACGTACCCGACGCTGATGCAAGCATACAGCGCGGGCTTCTCAATGACTCCTCTTTGAGGACATTAATTGAGCTTTAAGGGCGTGCGTCCCACGCGCCTTGATATTTATAGCCGCGTTCAAATCCCTGCACAGACTTACTTGACAAATAGGGCAATTGTGCATTCTTTGAGATAGCAACTTTTTAACTTTATGACCACAACTAGAACATTTTTGGCTTGTACCGTTTGGGCTTACAGCTATTACTTTCAAACCAGCATTTTCGGCTTTGTTTGAAAGTATTGATACAAACTGTCCCCATCCAGCATCATTAATACTTTTTGCCAATCTTGTTTTAGCAAGTCCTTTGATATTCAATTTTTCAACAGCTATAACATCGTACTTGTCAAGCAGCAATTTAGCTGTTTTAAAGTGAAAATCTTTGCGAGTATCAGCAACTTTTTTGTGCTGTTTACCCAGTTTTTGGATAGCTTTTTTACGACGGATAGAACCTTTTTTACGTCTAGATACCTTGCGCTGTGCCGATTTTAATTTACGTTCAACTTTACGTAAATGCTTTGGTGCGGTAATTCTAGTATTGTCAGAAGCAACATAAAAATCGATTAAGCCGACATCAATCCCAACAATGTTATCAGGATTAAAGTCAGATTTAATTGTGGGTATTGTTTTGTCATCAAGGCTTAAAGTGACATAGTAACCGTCTGCTTTTTTGGTAACAGATACGGTTTTAATATCAAATCCGTCGAGTACTGGTCGATGAACAATTACCTTAATAGACCTCTTGCAAAATTATTTTATGGTATAGTTAAGGGTTTTGTATCATGT
>NZ_JCACKS010000167.1:0-3524 GCF_059505505.1 Pelatocladus sp.
GTTGAGTTCGCGTAGAATTTACGCGAACTCATTCTTTTTTGTCCAAAGTCCAATTTCTTAATTATCCTGATTTTTTGCTTTTTTCTTGACTGTAATCTATTTATACTTCAACTTGAAGTGCGGAATGTGGGTTAAAAGAATTTCAAATTAATTTGAGATTCTTCTAAGTCAAAACTTAGGTAACTGAATTATTTAGTCAACTAATGCCATGTTTGAATGTTTACTCTATCTGTCATTAAAAATATAGACAAGATTGTATAAAATTAAAACTTATGTGCTGTACAAATTAACCATTTTGTGCATAAACATAAGTAAGTCATCGTAAAAAGTAGCTACAATCTCTATTTTTATTTTTATTTTTTTGTCAATACGTAAGTCCTAAAAATTTTAAATGTACAAAAAAATGGCAAGCATAAATAAAGTTATTAGCATCCTGGAAATCCAAAAATCATACTTTGTATTTAAATTTGTCTCAAAAAAATAAGAAAAAATTTATGGTATGTTATATCTGTGGTTGTTTTGAGGTCGGTAAATATAGACCATAAAAACCAACTTTTGGCTATTTTTATCAAAGTCAAGTAAGAAGGTGTAGACATGCCTTTACGATTTTGTAAACGAAAAACTGTTGATCTATTAAGTAGTGAGATTTGTAAAAGATGGTTTGTTGGCGTTGCTTTGTAGCCTCTGGATTCATAACTTTATCCATGTTAGGCTGTGGCGATTTGGCAAATTCAGCAGGAAAAAATAGTAAACAAGTTGTTCAAGAAACTAATGTAGCTCAGTTGCTTTCTGAGGCAAAAACAAATCAAAAAGCAGAATTTTTTTTTCAGCAAGGTAATAATTTCTTAAACTCCCAGCGCTACAAGGATGCGATCGCAGCTTTTGACCAAGCTGTTACCATAAAACCTCGATTTGCTGAAGCTTGGATTAATCGAGGAAATGCCTTAACAAAATTACAACGTCATGAAGAAGCACTAGAATCTTATAATCAAGCGATCGCCATCCAATCTGATAGAGATGAAGCATGGTACAACAAAGGTAACACCCTCAATACACTGCAACGCTATCAAGAAGCAGTAGTTTCCTATGATCAAGCGATCGCAATCAAATCAGATAAATATGAAGCCTGGATAAATAGAGGAATCGCCCTCACAAAATTGCATCGCTACCAAGAAGCACTAGCATCCTATGACCGAGCGATCATCATCAAACCTGACAAAGATTTAGCTTATTACAATAAAGCATGTACTTACGCTTTACAGAACAATGCGGAACTAGCAGCTGAAAACTTGCGAAAAGCTATGAAGCTTGTTCCTGGTAAGTATGAAAAGTTAGCAAAAACCGACTCTGATTTTAACAAGGTACGTAGCAGTAGCCGCTTTCAAGATTTATTACAGTAACCACCATTACACTTTAATAAACCACCGTCGACGATACATGACATAGGCAACTGCCAACCATAATAAAACAGTTGCGATCGCAAAAAATAGTGAACCATTGTATGCACCAACCCAAGGTACAAACAAATTTTGATAAATCCAATCGTAGGTGCTAGGAGCATTTTCTCCTGTACCAATGGTAGTTTTTACTAATATCTTAATTAACAACACAGAAGCCACGAAAATGGATATAGGATTAAGTCCCATGATTTCAAAAGGTTTTCCCCAACGTCGCACCCGCCTGACATCGATTAATTCAGAACAAAAGCTAAGTAACAATAATGCCCAGCCTGTAGAGAAAACCACGTAAGAACTTGTCCACAATTTTTTATTAATCGGAAATGCTAAATCCCAAATCCCACCAATAACCAAGCAACTTAAACCAAACAAAACTAAATCCATGCTGGTTTGAGAATCAATCTCTTTTTGACTACGTATCCACTGTCCTGTAAAATAACCAGCTAGAACACTGACAATGGCGGGAATTGTGCTAAAAAGTCCTTCTGGATCTCCCAAAAAGTTATAATTATCGCCTTTGTAAAGATGTGCTTGGGGAATGATCAAGCGATCAATATAAGCGCCGAAATTACCGTACCGCGTCAACACACCAGCACCATAACCAGGTACAGGTACATACATCATTGCTAACCAGTAACTAACAAGTAACACTCCCGCTAAGATCCATTGAGCTTTACGCGGTAGATTGAGAATTACCAGGCTAGCTAATAAGTAAGTTAAGCTGATGCGTTGCAATACCCCCATGATGCGGATACTATTGAAGTCAAAAGTCCAAACACCCTGATTCCAAAAGCCATTGAGAAATAATCCCAAAACAAAAATTATTACAGCGCGGCGAATGATACGCCAGTAAAGCGAAGGTAGAGTTGCAGAAGTACTCTCTGGATTTAATTTGCTATCGGTGTACTTAGCAAAAGAAAAACTCATTGCGACACCGACAATAAAAAGAAAAAAGGGAAATACTAAATCAGTTGGTGTATAACCGTTCCATTCAGCGTGGAGTAAGGGTGAGTAGACATTGGGTTCAGCAATACTGGCCATGTTGACAAGGATCATACCAGCGATCGTTATCCCACGAAAAACATCAAGAGAAGTTAGGCGCATAGATATCATTTTTTGAATGACCTATAACTTACTTCTCTTGATGCAGATAATCAACATATCTCACTATAGTTAAGAAATGACCAATGACAATTCTTAGCACTAATTTCAGTGTTTAAACCTACTTAACCCATTAAAATTACTGTGTCAATAACGTGAATGACACCGTTATCAGCTTCAATATCTGCGGCTAAAACAGTAGCATTTTTGACTTCAAAACCTTCAGAACAGTCAATTTTAATTGTTGAACCTTCTACGGAAGTCACAGTCTCAACTTGAGCTAAATCTGCTTGCTTGAGCTTTCCCGGTACAACATGATACTTTAAGATGCGTGTTAGCTGGGGAATATTTTGCACGAGGGTTTGTATGGTTCCTGGCGGTAATTTAGCAAAAGCATCATCATTAGGCGCAAAAACAGTAAATGGGCCAGGGCTTTTTAACACATCTACTAAACCTGCGGCTTGCACAGCAGTTACCAAAGTTGTAAAAGAACCTGCACCAACAGCAATATCAACTATATCAGCCATTTATTTCACCATTACTCTAAAAAAGATTTTAAATCAGAGTAAATTATTATTCGTTTTGATTAAGTAATGATGTCTATAAAAATGGCGATAAAGTTTCGACTATCAGCCACCAGCTACAGCCGGAACAATACTCACTTCATCGCCATCTTTTAAAGGTGTTTTTGTTCCTTCTAAAAAGCGAATATCTTCGCTGTTGACGTATAAATTCAAAAACCGTCGTGGCTGTCCTCCATCATCACACAGGCGTGATTTAATACCAGGAAAAGCTTGCTCTAAAGATTCAAAAAGTTCCGCTACTGTATTAGCGTTGCAATCTAAAGTAGCTTGATTTTCAGTGAATTTTTGTAGAGTAGTAGGAACTAATACTTTTACAGACATTTTGAATTGTTAGTTGTTAGTTGTTAGTTGTTAGTTGTTAGTTGTTAGTTGTTAGTTGTTA
>NZ_JCACKS010000168.1:0-3479 GCF_059505505.1 Pelatocladus sp.
GCTAGCGGGGCATTATACCTTATTTGTTTTCCTTTTTTTGTTTAAGTCCCGTTAGTAAAGGGATTAAAGAATTAAATAGTAGTATTACTTGTGTAGATAATTATCGAGGTAGAGGGCGGAAAAAAGCAGAAGAACACCTCTCAAATCTTTTAGAAGATATTAAAAAGTTAGTAGATTCACAAAGCCAAATAGATCCAAGTTTTAAAAGTCAAAGACTCTACACACGCCTTGGAGCGGCTGAAGTCAGACATCAACTAATTGAGAAATTTGGTTATAATGATGAAGAATTACCAACTTCAGAAACAATTCGTGTCAAGTTAAACGATTTAGGGTATTGCCTCAAACGGGTTGCCAAAATTCAACCTCAAAAAAAATTCCCGAAACTGACGCAATCTTTGAGCATTTAGCTATAGTTAATCAAGAAGCTTCAGATGACCCAACTATATTACGCTTAAGTTTGGATGCGAAAGCTCGTGTTAATATTGGCTCATTTGACCGTGGTGGTAGAAATCGAGTACCAACAGAAACTGATGACCATGACTTTCATCCAAAAACAAGCGTAACTCCTTACGGTATCTTCCTTCCAGAGCTAGACGAGTTATTTTTGTATTTTACTGAATCCAAAGTCACTAGCGATTTTATCGTTGATATTTTAGCGGATTTTTGGAAATCAGAAAGCTGGCGATTTCCAGCAATAAAGACTTTAGTTATCAATCAAGATAACGGAGGAGAGAATAATTCGAGGCGCACACAATTCATGAAACGTATAGTTGAATTTTCTCAATCAAACCAACTAAATATACGTTTAGCTTATTATCCTCCTTATCACAGTAAATATAATCCCATTGAACGAACTTGGGCAGTTCTAGAGAATCATTGGAATGGAAGTATTCTCGATGAAGTGGAAACAGCTTTAAATTTTGCTCATAATATGACATGGAATGGAAAACATCCTGTTGTTAAACTAGTCACTAAAACTTATGAGCTAGGAGTTAGGCTGACTAAAGAAGCTATGTCAAAAATTGAGAAGCAAATCAAGCGTTTGACTGATTCAAACCATGAATATTTCCCGGATTTAGGGAAGTGGTTCATTGATATTTGTTATGGAGAAACATAGTTTTAAAAAATAGTTATTAAAGTTTTTTATAACGATAATTGATAATACTAGCACCATTGAAGGCATCACCGTGCCAAAACGGGAAAATTGTACGCTAAGGCTGAAACCTATATCACATAAGCATTTCAACGATACTTATTTTCCTTGATCCGCAAAGGACGCAACTTGTCAAAACTGGTCGCTTGTTTCAAATTCCACACATAATCGCCAGTGAGATTGATATGCTCCCACCCCAAGGGCGACAAATGTTGCAGATATTCTTCAGGAATATCCATTAAGAGTTGTTTCAAATAATCCACAGCTTTTTCTAAGTACACCGTATTCCACAGAACAATAGCAGCAATCACCAAATTCAACCCACTAGCCCGATAAAACTGGTCTTCATAAGAGCGATCGCGCACTTCCCCAAGGCGGTTAAAAAACACGGCTATGAGTCAGGGTATGTTTCGCCTCACCCTTGTTTAACCCCGCCGTCGCCCGTCGCCGCAGTTCTGGACTCTGCAACCATTCCAGGGTAAACAAAGTCCGCTCAATCCTTCCCAATTCCCGCAAAGCTAAAGCTAAACGATTCTGCCGAGGATAAGAAGCTAATTTCCTCAACATCAAAGAAGCTGTCACCGTCCCCGTCCGAATTGAACTAGCAAGGCGTAGAATCTCATCCCAAGATTCCTGAATCAATTTCACATTAATCTTGTCACCTAGCAGGGGAGCTAAAACCGAATCAGGAAGAGTAGGTGCAAAAGTATACAATTTCTTATCAGGTAAATCTCGCATTCGGGGTGCAAATCTAAATCCTAGCAGATGGCACATCGCAAATATATGCTCGGTATAACCGCTTGTATCCGTATAATGCTCGTGAATCTGTAAATCACTCTCGTGATACAACAAACCATCCAAAACGTGAGTTGCATCCCTAATCGTGGCGTTAATGACCTTAACGTGAAATGGGGCATACTGGTCGGAAATATGTGTGTAAAAAATAACACTTCTATCTTTACCATACTTGGCATTGATCTCTTCATTAAAACTGTGATGTCCGCCCGCTTTAAACCGTTGACCATCAGAAGAAGATGTTGTCCCATCACCCCAATAAGCAGCAAATGGTATCTGTGCGTGAAAATTCACTACCTCTGCTAAAGCCTTGGAATAAGTTTCATCCCGAATATACCAATCCGCCACCCATGCTAGACGCTCAAAGGACATTCCTTGAGTTGCGTCAGCCATCCGCGTTAAACCTAAATTAATGCCATCAGCAAGAATAGCGCTTAACAAAACAACTTTATCGGATACTTGTTCTCCTGAATGTAAATGCGTAAAATGCTTAGTAAATTGCGTCCAAGAATCAACTTCTACCAACAAATCAGTCAACTTAATTCTTGGGAGTAAAGCATAAACTTTTCTGGTAAATTGCAGCAGACGATTTTGGTGTACTCGTTTCAAACATCCAGAGTCGAGATGGAGATGGCGAATAAACTCTAATCGTTCTACCACTTTTAAAAAGTTTCTTGGATTAGCTTGACCTGGTGGTTGACGCAACCAAATTAAATTAGTCAGCTTTTGATCAGGCTCTACAACTAATAACTTATCCAGTGCTGTCTTTTGTAATGTTGTTAAACTTTTAGTTAACTCAAGACATACTAATTTTTGAGCGCGATGCAGAAGCTAGACCGCTTTTAGCTTTTTGATTGAGCCTCGAAGTTTGTCCACCCTCAATTTTACGGATGGTCTGGATGTGTATTTGTGCTTTTAAACTCAACTCTTTTTGGGTTAAGTTTTGCTTGACTCGCAATCTGTGGACGTAATCAGCCAGGGCTTCATCCCCTTTGGGAAGCACATCTTGTTCTGCTACCACCATCAAAATATATCTACAAATGTATTTATTAATAATAATCAAACATCTACACTTTTAAGAAAATAAATTGCCAAAAATCTGAGAAAAAGTCATGATTACTTTAGCTGCTTTAGCCACCGCGTTTTTAGAGCGTCCGGGGCTAGCCAAAAGTACTCTGCGTTCTTATGAGTCTACGATTATCCCCTTGCTCAAGGAGTATGGTCGATGGTCAATAGAAATCATGGACAGACAAATTTTGGTGGAATATCTCAATCATTTAACTGATGTTTCCTATACTACCCACCACCGTCATCAAGCTGTGATTACGGCTTTGTTTAACTTTGCTGTTGATATGGGATATCTCAAATCTAATCCAGTTACAGGACTTACTCGACGCAAGCCCAATCGAGAGCAAGGAGAACACGCTACGGATGAGGCTGTGCGTTATCTGACTTACAATCAATTAAGTATTTTGTATCCCACATTCCGCACCCACAACTGTCACACCCCAAAGAAACGGATCTATTTAGT
>NZ_JCACKS010000169.1:0-3422 GCF_059505505.1 Pelatocladus sp.
TACTTCCTCGCCCTTGATTACAGCATCCAAATATTCTTGAGGCACGCCAAGTGCGATCGCTAAACCCTGAAGTGTCTTACGATTAATTTTGGCTATAAGCCCCCGCTCAATTTTCCCGATAGAGCGTCCGTGTATACCAGCAGCATCCGCCAACTCAGACTGAGTTAAATTGAGTTTCTTCCTGACCCGTGAAACGTAACTGGCAAGGGATTCAGATGGGTGAGGAGTTGTAAAAGTATCCATAAAAAGCTGTTAATTAACTACTCAAAAGATATATAATTTATTAATAAAAAACCTTGTCAAAAATACATAAACAACAGTGAAATCGGGTGTAACTTTAGCCACTGTCACGACCGAATTTTTAGAGCGTCCTGGTCTAGCACCCAGTACTAGAGAAACCTATGAACTGACCCTCGGACTTTTACTGCAAAAGTATGGAAGTTGGTCAATAGAAATTATCAGTAAGCAAACATTAATTGAGTATCTAAATAATCTCAGTCATTTAAAATACACAACACACCATAAGCATCAAGCAATACTACAAAGTTTGCTTAACTTTGCAGTAGAACAAGGGTATATAAAATCCAACCCCATTCGGGGGTTAAAACAACGTCTACCAGAAAGAGAAAAAGGCGAACATAAAAGCGACGGTGCAATCAGGTATCTAACACAATCACAACTAAATATACTATATGCTGCTGTAGAAGATGACTTACGTCTTAGTGCAATAGTTCATTTACTGCATCGCACAGGATGCAGAATAGGAGAGCTTTTAGCCCTAAATATAGATTCTGTAGATATCAATAATCAGAAATTTCAAGTATTAGGTAAAGGTAACAAACAACGCTGGTGTTATTACAGTGATGATGCCGCAAGAGCGCTTGCTAAATACTTAAAATACTCACGGCATCAAAACACAAATGCCTTGTTGACAGCACAACATCCAGTCACCCTAAAAGTCAGTAGAATCAGCTACCATACATTGCATGATTATTGGCGAAAGAAGTCGCTAAGTTAGAGATTTTTGAGCAATTAGAATTACCAGCAGACTTATTTAAAAAAATCCCTACCAAAGTTCTCCAAGTCTATAAAAGTCGAGTAGTAGTTGAACATCCTCGTGACTTACGCCGTCACCCAGAACATATCCGCTACACACTATTTACAGCTTTTTGTTGGCTCAGAAGTCAAGAAGTTATAGATAATTTAGTAGAGTTACTCATCCAGATTGTGCATCGCATAGGTGCCAACGCAGAAAAACGTGTAGATAAAGAACTTATTCAGGATTTTAAACGGGTTCATGGGAAGAATAATCTCCTATACCAAATGGCAGAAGCTTCTTTAAAAACACCTGATGGTACAATCAAGGATGTGATTTTTCCTGTGGTAAGTGAGGTAACTCTTAAGAATTTAGTGAAAGAGTATAAATCTACAGGGAATGCTTACCGTGAGAAAGTTTATACGGTAATGCGCTCTTCTTATGGTGGATATTATCGCCGAATTTTACCGTTAATTTTAAACAAGCTAGAATTCCGTTCAAATAATGAAGTTCATCGTCCAGTTATTCAAGCGATATCTTTACTGAAAAAATATGCTGATAGTAAACAGCGTTATTATGACGCAGGAGAGGATATACCCATTGATGGGGTATTACGTAGTGGTTGGCAAGAAATTATATTAGAGACTGGAGCAGACGACGAAATCAAAGTTAATCGCATTAATTATGAGTTGAGTGTGCTGCAAGCATTGAGAGAAAAGCTCAGATGCAAGGAAATCTGGGTTATAGGAGCTAATCGTTACAGAAACCCTGAAGAAGATTTACCTGCTGATTTTGACGCACAAAGATTAGAATATTTCCAAGCTTTGAAACAACCATCAGATGTGGAAGTCTTTATTGCTAATTTACAAAAGCAGATGGATGAAGCATTAACTTTATTGTCTAAAGGAATACCTAAGAATAAATTAGTCACAATTAAAAATACAGGTAAAAGTCGAATTTGTGTTTCTCCTTTAAATCCTCAAAATGAACCTGCTAATTTGACTCGCTTAAAAAGTGAAATTACTAGACGTTGGCGTATGACTAGCCTCTTAGATATTCTCAAAGAAACTGATTTACGAGTAAATTTTAGCCAACACTTTCGGAGTGTATCAACAAGAGAGGTTTTAGGCGACTATACTTTACAAAAACGCTTGTTACTTTGTTTATATGGTTTAGGAACGAATACTGGATTGAAGCGTTTAAGCGATGAGATTAAAGGCGATAATTATCAAGATTTACTCCATGTCAAGCGTCATTTTATTCAGAAAGAACAATTACGCAATGCTATTGCCTGTGTTGCAAATGCAATTTTTACTGCCAGAATTCCCACTATTTGGGGAGAGGGTACAACCGCCTGCGCTTCTGACTCGAAAAAGTTTGGTGCTTGGGATCAAAATTTAATGACTGAGTGGCACATCCGCTATGGTGGACGGGGTGTGATGATTTATTGGCACGTTGAGAAGAATTCTGTTTGTATTTACTCGCAGTTAAAAACTTGTTCTTCCTCTGAAGTTGCAGCCATGATTGAAGGATTATTACGCCACTGTACTGAAATGAAAGTGGAGACAAATTATGTAGATAGTCACGGTCAAAATGAAGTGGCTTTTGCTTTCTGTCATTTACTGGGTTTTCAGTTAATGCCCCGTCTTAAACGTATAAATGTTCAGAAATTATACCGCCCGTCAACTGGAAATAATGATGCTTATCCAAACTTGCAACCGATTTTAACTCGCGCTATTAATTGGGATTTAATTCGCCAACAATACGACCAAATGGTGAAGTATGCTACTGCTCTGCGTTTGGGTATGGCAGAAACTGAAGCCATCTTAAAGCGTTTTACTAGGGGTAATTTATTACACCCTACTTATCAAGCGCTATCCGAATTGGGCAAGGCTGTAAAAACTATCTTTTTATGTAAATACCTGCATTCAGTTGAACTGCGACAAGAGATAAATGCTGGACTCAACGTGGTGGAGAACTGGAATAGTGCTAACAGTTTTATTTTTTATGGCAAGGGTGGGGAGATTGCTACTAATCGTTTATCCGACCAAGAATTAGCTGTGTTATCTCTGCATTTACTCCAGATATCTTTGGTATATATAAATACGTTGATGATTCAGGAGGTTTTGTCCCAACCACAATGGATGAAGTTGATGAAGTTGGAGGATTTGCGAGCGCTTTCACCTTTAATTTGGGGTCACGTTAATCCCTATGGTACTTTTCGTTTGGATCTTAATGTCAGGTTGCCAATTGAGACGGGGTGAATGTGTCTAAAAATACGCTTTGTTAGTATATCGGAGAAACTTATAGTCTGAAAGCCTTTCATAGCAGTACTTTCAGCCTATCTTGCCCCTGGTGACAGCTTGGCGGGTAAGGAGGCACACGT
>NZ_JCACKS010000170.1:0-3397 GCF_059505505.1 Pelatocladus sp.
ACTTTAGATTCTTCTAACTCCTTGTGTCAAGCCTAATTGAGATGCTCTTACCCTGCCTAATGTTGCGGTTTGAATCTGCATTATTTTTTATTCCTTTGAAGGTTAAATAATTAGGCACTATGAATTAGAAACTGGTAATTTTTACCAAAAATATAAGGTTCAAAGCCGAGTAGAATTGTGGGCTATAGCTCCCCTGCTTTTCTGCTCAAGAGTTTTTTCACCCAGTCTTCAATTAACAACAACTTATATTTAATTGCGTCCATTTACTTTGTGGTGGAATCTTTGCTAGAATCCCTTTTCTGAGAGGTTCAGGTCGTTCTGACCAAGGTAGTGAACCATCGCCTTTCGCATAGTATTGACTAGCACATTGCAGTATCGCAGATGCACAACTATCATTTGGTAAATCGCCAAATAAATAGGTTGGTTTCCCTGACGCAACAAAAGCAATTACACAAGAACGGTTACAAGCACTCATACATTCAACTCCTTGAATGGAGAATTTGTTTTGCAATTCCCAATTTTGTGCCAGTTGTTGAAGTTGTTGTAATAGCTGCTGTCCGCCACTTTCACCAATCCGCTTACCATCTTGCCACAGGCTGGCGCAGGTCGTGCAGACGAATAAAGTATGCTGTTTGTTGTTCATTAATTTTCAGGCTTTGCCGATTGATAGTATGAAGTAGCCTCACACATACCCTACAGGAAGCTAACGTAACGCCACCGCAAGCTACACGTTAGTATCTTCTAGGGAAGAGTAGGCGCAAAGTTACTTTTATGTGAAGCGAAGGATAGGATACAACTGGGTTTTCAGGTTTGTATCTATCAACCTTCTGTGTGTACGTATTGATGTGTTTAGGAAAATATCTACAATCTCATAGAAATTTGTAGTGCGTGGGGTATGTCTGACACTATGAGACAGTAATCCTGTTTAATAGAGAGAGTATTGATTGCGTTATTCATCTGTACCTCGCAGATGGGAGTTTGTTGTACTTTCGGCGGGCATTCTGACTTTGAAGCATAAGCCTCATTACAGCTGCGGGACAGCGCCGGATTTGCACCGGACTTTCCCCGTTACCTCTAGTGACTGTTTCCCACTAGAACCGAATCATCCTTTTGATGATACCACAGTTTTGTAACTTATTACTTTGTAATTTGATTCAGTATCAGAAAAGATAAACAAAAATAGGGTAGATTTGTAATGCTGCAACTTAGTAGTACTAATATTCGCCCCGACAGTAACTAATTTTAGCTTGATCGAAAAGTTCTGCATACACCTTCGGCATCTGTACTGGGCGCGATCGCTCTACAAATCTAAATGCAACAATTCTTATTTCTCTTATTTGCATTGAGATACGAGCATGGTAAATTACAACCAGACCTTGGTTCTGATGGGGAACAGCCATCAGAGGTAACGGGGAAAATTCGGTGTAAATCCGATGCTGTCCCGCAGCTGTGATGAGACTCGAAGTATTCGTCTCTGAGTCAGAATGCCCGCCAGAGGTAAAAAACATACACTTATCTGCGAGGTACAGATGCAAAATATTCTTTTTAATTACCGTTGGGCGGTAAAAGTCATTGTATGTAGTATGGGTGCAATGACAACTTTGATATTGTGGAATTATGTTGTGTATGCGGTCGAAATTCCACAACCAGAAAAAATTGCCCAAAATACGGATGAACAGGAACCTGATATTGAACTGACAGTCATCGACACGCTATTGAATCAGCCTGTTTTCTCCCCCTTTCGCCGCGAAGGAACAGTCAAAGATTCTACTCGACCAGTATATGTGATTACAGGTGAAGAAATCGAAGCCCAGGGGGCGCGCAATGTCACAGAAGCGTTGCGTTTTCTCCCCGGAATCTTACCTGATGGGACAGTCGGAACAGAAGTGAATGCTTTAAGCGGTCAATTTATTCGGGGTTCTAACTCCGAACAAGTATTGATTTTACTTGATGGTAGACCAATTAACAATCTCGGTGGCGGTGGTTTTGACCTTTCCGAAATTACCAGCAACATTATTGAACGAATAGAAGTTTTACCAGGAGGAGGTTCTACCCTTTACGGTTCCTCTGCGATTGGAGGTGTGATTAGTATTATCACTGGTCGTCCCACAGAGAAAGTAACAACCCAAGCGGGTGTGACTTTTGGCGCTTATGGATTAAATCAGCAGACTATCAATAGTAGTGGGAGAGTAGGAAATATTGGTTGGGTTTTGGGATATAACCGTACCGAAGCTGAAAATAACTACCCTTTTTCCATCCCAGAGGCGAACTTCGAGGGAACCAGAGAAAACAATGATGTTCTCTACAACAACTTTAATGTCAAGTTAGAGGCGAATTTAGGTTCTCGTAATACCCTCACCCTCTCAACTTTATACTTAGGTAAAGACCAAGGAGTACCAGGAGGAGTCCCTATTCCCGAACCTCTATTTGGACAAGGTTATTTTAACTCGTTGACTGATAGCGATCGCAAATACACAGACCAAGTTCTCACTGATTTAACTTGGAACTCAAAATTAGGTTCGGGAAATGATTCCCTACTTACAGCCAAAGTCTATGCAGATTTTCTGAATACCCGTTTTGATAGTCGTGCTTCATCTTCTGCGCGGTTTGATAACGAGCAAAATTCCTATGGAATTCAAGCGCATCATAGTTGGAACTTTGCCAGCAATCAAAGTTTAGTTTATGGCTTTGATTATCGCAACACTTCAGCACGTAACAGTACCTTTGACTATCTCGATAATCAAGAAACAATTAGTTATGACGATAGTATTGATCAAGGAGCATTATTTGCTAGATATGAAATTAATTTTACACCTAGTTTCACAATGAACTTTGGCTTGCGCCAAGATTTTAGTAGTTTGACAAATGGTTCATTTACATCGCCAAGTGTAGGCGCAAAACTGGCGCTGACTGATTCTACTACCATCCGAGCTAATTATATTCGGAATTTCCGCGCTCCAACTCTTTTTAATTTATATGCTAGAGGTTCTACCTTTGTTGGTAATCCGGATCTTAAACCAGAAACAGGTGATAGTTATGATATTGGAATTGACCAAAAACTAGGAGATTTTGGTTTATTACGCTTAACCTACTTCAGCAACACTATCTCAGATTTGATTGCTTATAATTTTGCTGTCCCTGTAGCTACTTATGAGAATATTGGTAAGGTTCGTACTACAGGACTCGAAGCAGTTTTAAATTTACAACTTGCAAAAAATGTCTATGCCTTTGCCAATTATACACTCAACGATCCACGCATTTTATCAAGCGTCAATCCTGCTGAATCAGACAATGAATTGCGGTTTGCTGGTGCAGATAGTTTAAATTTGGGAATTTCTTATGAATTGGACTTTGGACAAGAAGGATGGTTCGCGTAAATTATTTGCGAACCAAAAAC
>NZ_JCACKS010000171.1:0-3342 GCF_059505505.1 Pelatocladus sp.
GTTGAGTTCGCGTAGAATTTACGCGAACTCATTCTTTTTTGTCCAAAGTCCAATTGGTTTGGCAGGCTTTGACTGAAGCTGTCGAGCCATACTGCGGAAGGGATCTAAACTGCGATCGGCAGTCCGACGATTGGAACCGACCGGGGCGATAACTTCGTTAAGCTTCGCTAACGCAGACTGAGTTGGAGGCTGCAATATCGGCATCACAGAAGGCGGATCGAAGGTATCTGTTTTCTGCAAAGCGGATATGAACTTCACTCGGCTGCCACCTTCAGGATTGCTTTTTGTCTTCGCAAAGGTGCGTTTAATCCGTTTAGGAGTGTTCATGTAAGTTACATCTCCTAAAGTTCCTGCGTCTGACGGATCGAGTAAGCGATTAGAGCTAACCTCCTTGAACCCCAGCAGTAACGCAAAAGAACGGAAAAACTGTATTAGCGTTGTGAATAGTCCTAGAAGCCGAGTTAGCCAACCGTCCAGGCGAATCAGAATACGACTCAAACGATTTCGAGGCATTTGCACAACACGAGAATTGCCAACACTAGACAAAAAGTTGTCAACCCATTGCATCACTCCCATCTTTTCTGAAGATGTTGCAGAAATTGAATCTATTTGGGAAAAACTGAGACGCGGTGCAACGATCGCAGAGTTGAATTCAGACATGACACCTTGTGCCACGATTGATTTCAGAATCTTGTTCAAGCGGCGATCAACTACCACAATCACCAACGTCAGGAGCGAGATCAGGAAAATACTCAAAACTGCCATCCAAATGAAAATGTGAGACTCTAATGTTGCATCCACAATAAAATCTTCTACGTTGTCGAGTGATGGCAATGCAAAGCATAAAACACTAGAAGTGATGTGAAAAACTGTTTTCAGCATGATGACCTGTAACGTTTGAAGAGTATCTGAGAGGAATCAAACTAATCACTGGAGTACAAAAGAGAATGGGGCATGGACATTGTTGGAACAGAACAATGGTCAGTATTGACATTGAAAATGTCACAGTTGCCTATCACGGTAAGGTGGCTTTGCACAGTGCTTCTTTAGCACTCAAAGCTGGTTCAATTAGTGGATTGGTAGGGATGAATGGTAGTGGCAAATCAACGCTATTTAAAGCAATTATGGGTTTTGTCAAGCCAACCACAGGTAGAGTATTAATTGACGGCTTACCCATTAGAATGGTGCAAAAAAAGTATCCCCTCAATACTTTGGGGTAAGCAATTATTCCGGTTGCCAGGACCAACCGAAGGGATTAACAGAAGATTTATCGCGAATAATAGTCGCTAGAGAGGGGATTCTCCCTGCCTGAGAAATGCGGTCACGAACATACTCAAAAAAGCTAATTCCCAACTTCCGAGTAGTGGCAACAAGAGACATAAAAGTATCCCAAGCATTAGTACCCTCAGTAGTTTGAGTGGCATAGCTAATATTGCGTCACTGCACCATAGTTCTAGCAGCTAACTCAGCCGGATTGTTATTCAACGGCAATTCAGGATGCTGCAAAACTAGAAGCAACTCCGAGGCTTTGGCAACAGTTAATCTGGGTCATATTGCCTCCGTAATATAGGCTTATGACTAAGGCTTTGACTCCCGGACCAAATTCTCCCTCGTAACCTAATGGCAGATATGCCAGGTAAGTTTTTCCCTCAGATGGTGAGTAGTATTTCTGTTTGCGAAAAAGTATGTTATCGGTTGTGAGTTTGATATCTTGAACGATTACTTCTTCGTATCCTTTGAATTCTGCATCTGCTGGTAGTTCGGAGCGAGGATATTCTAGTATTTCTTCTCGGTCTATTTTGATACTTTCATTTTTACTGCTCTTGGTGTGCTTTTTTGGAGTTTGTCGTTCTTTCTCTGATGAGTGATTGTTTGTGAAGCCTTTGTTCTTCTTGGCTTTTATATCTGGCTTCTCTTGTTCTCCCTTCAGGCGGTTGTTTTCAGAGCGCAACCTCTGATTTTCTTCTCGTAGTTCTTTAACCTGTAAGTTTAATTCCTCTATGAGGTTCAATAATATCTCTATAGTACGACGCACCGATTCATCCGCAATCCCTAAAGGGTCGATGGTTTGCAGCAGTTCGGATACTGAGGAGCCATTCGGTGATTTTTGCGTCATATGCCATATTCTATGGTGTTTTGTACACCTTGCTCACCTTTTTCTTTTTTTCTGCTACCCCAAATTATTGAGCCGATACCAAAAAAATAACTTAGTAGCGTATGTGCCACAGTCGGAAGAAGTGGACTGGAATTTCCCGGTAAGTGTCCACGATGTAGTGATGATGGGACGCTATGGATATATGAATATCTTGAGAATTCCCAAAGCTAAAGATAAACGGGTGGTGAGGGAAAGTTTGGAGAGAGTGGAAATGTGGTCAATGCGCGATCGCCAAATTGGAGAACTATCTGGCGGACAAAAAAAACGCGCCTTTTTTGCTCGTGCTTTGGCACAACAAGGAACTGTTTTACTATTAGATGAACCATTCACAGGGGTAGACATCAAAACCGAAAAAACTATGATTGACCTATTACTTGAATTGCGAGAACAAGGTCAGACAATTTTAATTTCTCCCCACGATTTAGCATCGATTACCACTTTCTGCGATCAAGTTGTCTTGATTAATCGCACCATTTTAGCATACGGTGAAACTTCTGAAGTTTTCACAGAAGAAAATCTTACTCGCACCTTTGGTGGTTCAGTAGGTGATTTATCCTTGAACAAAAGTCGTTCAACTAGTAAAAATCAGGAATAAAAGTAATGGAATTATTACAGTGGTTTGCTGCACCATTACAACATGAGTTCATGGTGAAAGCAATTTTTGTTAGTGCTTTAGTTGGGGTAGTTTGTTCTGTTTTATCATGCTACATGACACTCAAAGGTTGGGCATTGATGGGAGATGCAGTTTCTCATGCGGTCATGCCTGGAGTGGTGATTGCTTATATATTAAACATACCCTTTGCGATAGGTGCATTTGTGTTTGGCGTAGGTTCAGTAATGGCTATTGGTTTTATTAAATCCCTGACAAGAATTAAAGAAGATACGGTAACTGGACTCGTATTTACAGGTTTTTTTGCATTGGGTTTGGTGCTAGTTTCTAAAACACCAAGCAATATAGATTTGATGCACATTCTGTTTGGCAACGTGCTAGGAATTTCTCAAGCCGATATTATCCAAACAGTAATTATTAGCGTGATTACTTTCATGACAATTGCCGTCCTTCGCAAAGACTTATTGTTATTTTGTTTTGACCCTACCCATGCGCGATCCATTGGCTTAAACACAGGAATGCTCGGGAGCATCCCAATTTGGAAAAAACAAATGATTCGCGAGATACCATCGCGAAT
>NZ_JCACKS010000172.1:0-18961 GCF_059505505.1 Pelatocladus sp.
AACTTCTATTGACGTTCTTTTACCACAAAATATACTATTTTGGAGATGTTTAATGCTCATTTCCAGCACGAAAAACAATTTTTAAACAGTAATCCCGATGTTCATTTAGAACTGGGCTTTAATGAAGAATTATCTCACCTAATTTATGCCGGGGCAGATACAGCAGATTTCAGGTAAATGAAGTACAAATTTTAAAAACAAAGCCATATACCAAGAGACTTTCAACCCTGTTCCCTGTTCCCTATTCCCTGTTCCCTGCTGTATGATTATTGTCCCCAGTAATTACGAACCCTGTGGTTTAACTCAGATGATCGGCTTAAAGTACGGAACTGTACCCATTGTGCGTGGTGTCGGTGGACTCGTGAATACGGTATTTGACCGAGATTACGAGCAAAATTTACCTCCAGAACTACGTAATGGCTACGTCTTCTATGACACCGATTATCATGCTTTAGAATCAGCAATGGATCGAGCGATCGCACTGTGGTACGAAAAGCCACAAGAGTTTTGCCAACTAGCCCTTCAGGGTATGGACTATGACTACTCATGGAATCATCCAGGAGCAAAATATGTAGAGATTTACGACTGGATAAGACATAAGTGGTAATGGGTAATGGGTAATGGGTGGGTAATGGGTAGTATATTTTTCTCGAATTACCAATCACCTATTACCAATCACACTAATGAGGTAGTCAGTGTTGACAACAAAACTTCAGGTAAGATAAATAATCGAGACAATACTTCCTCAACATCATGGGCAACACATTCGGACATCTATTTCGCATCACTACATTTGGCGAATCCCACGGCGGTGGTGTGGGAGTTGTGATTGATGGTTGTCCTCCTCAACTAGAAATTTCCACCGAGGAAATTCAAATAGAACTTGATCGCAGACGTCCAGGACAAAGTAAAATTACCACGCCTCGCAAAGAAGAAGATAAATGCGAAATTCTCTCTGGTGTATTTGAAGGCAAAACTCTGGGAACACCAATCGCCATTTTAGTACGCAACAAAGACACTCGTTCCCAAGATTATGATGAGATGGCACTCAAGTATCGTCCTTCCCATGCAGATGCAACTTATGATGCCAAGTATGGCATTCGTAACTGGCAAGGTGGCGGTAGATCATCAGCACGAGAGACAATAGGTAGAGTTGCAGCTGGGGCGATCGCGAAAAAAATTCTCCGTCAAGTCGCTAATGTCGAAATTATCGGTTACGTCAAGCGCATCAAAGATTTAGAAGCCATTATTGATCCAGTTACGGTTAGTTTAGAACAAGTTGAAAGCAACATCGTTCGCTGTCCTGATGCTGAATGTGGCGATCGCATGATTGAATTAATCGAGGAAGTGCGCCGTGAAGGTAATTCTATCGGTGGTGTAGTAGAATGCGTAGCGCGCAATGTACCCAAAGGTTTAGGTGATCCTGTTTTCGATAAGTTAGAAGCAGATCTAGCTAAAGGAGTCATGTCTCTACCTGCTAGCAAAGGATTTGAAATTGGTTCTGGTTTCGCCGGAACTCTCCTAAGTGGATTTGAACATAACGATGAATTTTATATTGATGAAGCAGGTGAAATTCGCACTCGTACCAACCGTTCTGGTGGTATTCAAGGCGGAATTTCCAACGGTGAAAATATCATTCTCCGTGTAGCATTTAAACCAACTGCAACGATTAGAAAAGAACAGAAGACGGTAACTAATGAGGGTGAAGAGACGCTTTTAGCAGGAAAAGGACGTCATGATCCTTGTGTGTTACCACGTGCAGTTCCTATGGTTGAGGCAATGGTGGCTTTGGTTTTATGTGACCATTTATTACGACATACTGCCCAGTGTCAAGTCGTATAAAATAGTGCTAGTCAACAATATTTGGATCTATCCCTAACTCGCGTAATTTCTCCGCCAGCTTTGCAGCACACTTGTTTGCTTGTTTTATCTGTTCTTCTGGCGTAGGATATCGTTTACCTTCTTCGTCATACCAATACAACCATTCTCGCATTACTCCGCTATAGGTTCCACGTTCGCAACCAATTCCTAATACCAATTTTCTGTGAAGCTGCACATTATTTTGACCCCTCCCAACCTCCCCGAATTTGCGGGGAGGTGCCGCAGGCGGTGGGGTTCTTTATATGCGTCTTCATAAAGAAATGGTATAAGCTAATTTCTGGTAGCCAAACAGGATTTTCTGCCTGCAATTCATACTTTCCATTGACTAACTTATGCACTTCTATAGCGCTTCTCGGTTGTATGCAATACGCTGCGCCCAGACGTTACATGTAACGTCTCTACATTGTTCATGGCGGTGTATTTGATTCAAATGAGAACTGCTATAAACGTGGTTTGCAGCGACGACGAGAAGAATAGATTACTACTTTGCCTACAAAAATCAAAAATCCAACTTTTTTGAAGATGCTATCTTCTGCCTACCAACAACTCCAGGCATCATAGAAGTTGAAGTATAAAAAGAGCAACTTTAAAATGACTATTTACTTTTACAAAGCTTATGAGCTTTATGGCTGTTTTTCTAACTTTTCTCCCCACGAGATTACAATTGACGGTATTTATTGGCGGACAGTAGAGCATTATTATCAAGCTCAAAAATTTGTGGGAACACCAGACGCAGTTATTATACCTGTCATCCATAAAGTTGAGACGCCAGAAGAAGCTGCTGCATTAGGACGCTGTTGTACCCGCAAAGTCCGTTTAGATTGGGAGATAGTTAAAACTAACATCATGCGAGAAGCTGTACTTAAAAAGTTTCTCACCCATGCTGATATTAGAGAAGTTCTGCTCACTACCGGCGATCAATTACTGGTAGAAAATTCTCCCAAGGATTATTTTTGGGGTTGCGGTGCAGATCAAACAGGTGAAAACCATCTCGGTAAAATCCTGATGAGTGTACGAGAAGAAATTCGTAAGTTACCGTCGCTTTCAGTGATTGCCGAGTAAGGTCTAGCTAGAAAATGGATGTGGGGTTTCAAAAGGCAGAGGACAGGAGGCACAGACAGAAGTGTATAGCGATCGCATTTATCTTGGCAGCCGTTAAGAAACAAAGAGTATTGAAGTGTCGGAATGTATAGGTGTAGAAAAAGTTAGAAACTACTAATTTATCAAAACTTAAAAGCAAGCCAATTTCACATAAATCATGACAAAAGGTGAGACTTGTACTGCATTTGTGTAGTATTTTTGGTGAAAGCCCGTCTTTATACATTCATCCAATGAAACAGTTTCTCTGCCAATTATTTAATTGGAAAAAACATATCCAATGGCTGATTCTGCCAGTGATAATGATTCTAGTATCTGCATTTTTTGCTACACCTGCTTTTGCCACTGGTGTATACGAAATGCCAAATTTCACACCCAATACTTGGGTTTTAGATCAAGCTGAAGTCATTAGTCGTATCAATGAAGGCAAGATTAGTAGTGCCTCAGAGGATTTGGCAAAGAACACCGGAAATGAAGTCAGATTTGTTACGGTACGTCGTTTAGATTATGGTGAAACTGCGGAAAGTTTTACAAAAGCATTGTTTGAAAAATGGTTTCCGACAGCAGAAGCCCAAGCCAATCAAACTTTATTAATGATTGATTCTGTTACCAACGGTGCTGCAATTATTAGTGGCGATCGCGTTAAGTCTTTATTGACAGACGAAATTGCCAAAAGTGTCGCAGACGAAACTTTGATGACACCTTTGCGATCAGGTGACAAATATAATCAAGCGTTTTTAGATGCTAGCGATCGCCTAATCGCTGTACTTTCTGGTGAACCCGATCCCGGGCCACCCCAAATAGTCGAAAAAGTACAGGTAGAAGGCACTTTTGGGAAAACAGAAGAAGGCGAAAAAGGTAATGCGATCGCCTGGGTTGTGGGACTTTTAGTTGCTGCTACTGTCATCCCAATGGCGACTTACTACATTTATCTAGCTGTTCAACCACCTTCTTCTGATGGTAATGGTTAGTGGTTAGTAGTTAGTAGTTAAGTTGGTAGGTGTAATTAAAGATAAAATAAAACCTCACCCTGCCTCCAGCTTCCCTCTCCTTACTAAGGAGAGGGATTGAGGGTGAGGTTTTATATTTAATTTGACCCACTTACTTAGTGGTGATTAACTACTAACTACTAACAAATTCCAATTAATCTTGAATATACTCTTGCCCTGTCACTAAAGCAATCTCAGCACGAACAAATTCTCGACCTAAATAAGCTGCATGATCTAGCTGAGTCACGGGACAGGGCTTTGTTTTTTCAAATATTTCCACAGATAATTCTTTTGCTGTCCTACCTGTAAATACTGTTGTGTGAGTTCGTCCAACTTTTCCTCGTGCAGGAATTACTTTTCCTGTTTCTGGATCTACTGCTAAACCATGGTCATCAATTACATTTGTGAAATGCTTGGCACAAATCAGCCCTGTTTCTTGCTCTAAGTAAATAATGAAATATCCACCGGGATCAAGATCAATATGACGCTGAGAAAGCTTATTATCTATTTGCGCTATATCTTCCAATTTCAAACCCATACTTACCGTAAAACGTAAACTTGATTCAGGAATTTTTCATCCTTTCTCAAGTTTAATTCTTATCTACCTCAAAATATTCTTGTGAAAGCTATTTTTAAATCTCAATTATTTTTTTGAGAAAATGGTAATTCTGTATTGATTACCTCAATTTCTTGCTGTTCGAGTTCATTTACTTCATCAATATAAGAACATAAAATTTTTCGCAAACGATTATTGTAAAAGCGATGCAAACTGTAGTTAGGCTGTGCAGGAAAACCACGACGTTTTTTATGGCGTCCACCTGCACCGGGATCAAAGATTTGGATACCGTTAGCGATCGCCCATGCAATCGGGGCATAATAACAAGCATCAAAATGTAAGCAATCTATTTCTTGAAAACTACCCCAGTAGCGCCCATACATTCTATCGTCCTTGAATAAACAAAAAGACATCCCCATTGGTTGATGCTGATTTTGTTCGTTATATGCGGCGAAAAATAAAACGCGATCGCGATAATTCTCGTGTAACTGCTCAAAAAATCGCTTTGTTAAATATTTGCTACCCCACCAGCCAAACTTATCGCAAGTATCTGCATAAAATTCATACATTAACCCAAACAAAGACTTGGGAATTTCCTCGCCACTCAAGGGTTGTAATCGTAAACCAGCTTTTTCTACAGCTTTGCGTTCGCGCTTGATATTACGACGCTGGTTAGCATTAAATACTGCCAAATAATCATCAAAAGTTTGAAAGCCAAGATTTTCCCAAATATAACTGTGGTGCAGCCAAGTAGTAAAACCACAGCGTTCTAAAACAGGACGCCATTGGGGATCTACATACAGAAAATGACAACCAGAAATCTGGTGTTTTGAGCAAAAAGCATCAATTTCATGCACCATAATTGCTGTGATTTCATCTTCATCTTCCCCAGGTGCGATTAAAAATCGATAACCTTCCGCAGGAGTAAATGGTGTCATTCCCAACATTTTTGGGTAATATTCCACACCAATACGTTGCGCCAAATCAGCCCATTGGTGATCAAACACAAATTCACCATAACTATGTCCTTTCAAGTAAAGTGGTGCAACAGCAACCAGTGTCCGATCTCGCCACAAAGTCAAGTGATTGGGTAGCCAACCCGTTTTAGCTGTAGCACTACCTGAAGTTTCTAAATTGTTCAGCCAATTCCACTCTAAAAACGGGGTTGTCAGTGGTAGTGCTAAAGCATCCCAGGCTGATTGAGGAATTTCGGTAATTTTGTTAATCCAAGCAACAGAGTAGCGAGGTTTTAATTGTTCCACCATCGCGGGCTTCCGATACAAAAGTTAATAATCATTTTACCAAGACTTAGCGGGAGCGTGAAAGTCCCTTTGCACTCCCAACAAACTTTAGTCATCAATGTTACAAGGTTAAGCCTTAATGTTGTAACCTTAAGCCTTAAAGCTAGAACATGAAGCCTTAAAGCTAGAACATTAAGCCTTAAAGCTAGAACATTAAGACTTAAAGCTAGAACATTAAGACTTAAAGCTAGAACATTAAGACTTAAAGCTAGAACATTAAGCCTTAAGATTAAATACCTACCCTTGAAAGTGGAGAGTGTGGGGAGACAACAGAGAAATAACTATTAACTATTGTAGAGACGCGATTAATCGCGTCTCTACTAATCACTAACAATTCGATAATGAAGAAAAACTTCTTGGTCTACCCTATCAACTTCTATAAGTTGTAACCGAGGAGCTAGTTGTGGTAGAAATCCTTTACCTTCAACTGGTGTTGGCGCAGCAACACCACCTAAAATCAAGGGACAAATAGTCAGCCAAAGTTCATCGATTAAATCTAATTCCAGCAGCGAGGCGACTAGTTCACCACCACCTAATATAGCTAATTGTGCTATTCCCAATTTTGAGAGATGCTCCAGAGCTGCTGCAACATCAATTTTTCCCTCTTCCGTTTCAAAGACCATAATCTGCTCAAATTCAGGTCTTTTATGCCAAAAAACCGCCCCTGTGCTTGTAGTGAGTAACCAACGTTGAACTGGCTGTTGAAAAAAGCGAATTTCCGGATTTAGGTTGGCTGAGTGTGTAGTTACAATATGTACTGGTTGAAGGGGTTTACCCCCTTGTATCCGATTTTGCAGTAGTTGTGGATTTGTTACGGTTAATGTTGTACCGTAGGCACGGAGAGTACCAGCACCAAATAAGACTGCATCAGCAGTAGCAATTCTGTTTTCCAGATGTGCTTTATCACTCTTGGAGCCAAAACGAGCAGGCGATCGCGTAACATCAGCTATCTTGCCATCTGCACTCATGGCTAAAACCACCGTAGTATAAGGTCGATATTGCACCATTGATTTGATTTGTATATTTTGTCTATATTTTTACTTTGGATTATCAGAAAGAATCATGCTGGCAAACTCCTGTTTACAACTAATTTCACAACTTTATTTACATCTGGTCAAAGTTGCAATTATAACTAGTTGCTTTCAGGGTTTGTATAATATATATTTTTTTGCTATCCAGCTATCTAATGGTTTAAAATTTTTGGCATCAACCAATATTTATCGCTTAAAAATAGTAATTAATTTAATTGCATTTAGTTGCTGTTGTGGTTTGCAAATGCCAAGTGAGAGTGCCGATGGCTAACCAGCGTCAATCCTCCTTTAGGCGGATTTTAGTATCAAAAATTTTGCTTCTATCTGTTCCAGTTTTATTGATAGGTGAAATAGTTGCCTATCAAAAAGCACGTTATAGCCTTTTAGAAACTGCCCGTCAAAATTTAACAGCAAGTGCTGTTCTTAAGGGAGAAAAAGTTGCCGATACAATCTCTGCTTTAAAAGCTAATTTGTTCACTGCTACTCAAACACAGGTGATTCAATCAGGTACACTTGCTCAAAAAGAAGATTTTATCAATCAACTAGCGCAACAGCAACCACGGCAAATTGAATGTATACAATTAGTAGATTCTAATAGCGATGAAATAAGTGCTAGTACGTGTGGTCAAGAACCTGTGAATCAGTCTAATGCTGATTTTTATAGCAATGGGTTAGAAGTAAAACTATTATCACCATCAAATTTAAATACAACTGGTAATAGAGATGAACAAAGTAAACTGAAACTATTGCTATCAGCGCCAGTCTATGACCAAGCTGGCGAGTGGCGCTATAACTTAGTTTTCAAATCAGCTTTGTTACGCGAAAAAATTAAAAATAAACCAGGTTTACTAACAGGTTCTACAGTTGTTATTGCCGAAAACGGTACAATTTTAGCACATCCAATCGCCAGCCGAATTGGTACTAATATTGCCCAGCACATAGATGCTTCACGTCTACAAATGATAGTGAAAAATGCCATTGCTGGTAAACAAGATACTCTGCATTTATTTTTTGATAAACAGGGAGAAGAATTACTCGCTGGTTACACTGCTATTGACAGTCCAATTATCCAAGGAAAACAGCAAAAATGGGTGATTTTAGCGGTTACTGGTCTAGATAATGCTTTGTATGATTTAGGGCAAATCAAACTAATTTTGATCGTTTTGACAGTAGGCTTAATTGGCGCTAGTGTATTGGCATCTTTGTATTTAGCTCGTTGTCTAGCACTTCCAGTTGAAGAACTGCGTGACTATGCTCTCAATCTCCACAGTTACCACAGCACAGTACCAGTTCCGCACAACTTAAAAATTCGGGAGTTCAATCAACTAGCGCAAGCCTTAGATCAAATGCTAGAACGCCTCAAAGCTTGGGCGGAAGAAGTAGAAATAGCTTGGAAAGAAGCCAAAAATGCCAACCAGAGTAAAAGCCAATTTTTAGCAGCAACTTCCCATGAATTGAGAAATCCATTACACATTATTATTAACTGTATTCGTCTGGTTCGAGATGACTTGTGTGATGACAGAGAAGAAGAACTAGAGTTTCTTAAGCGTGCTGATGAAACGGCAATTCACTTACTAGGTATAATTAACGAATTGCTAGATATTTCCAAAATAGAAGCTGGTAAACTATCTGTGTCTTTAGAACCAATTGACCTTCAGAAATTACTCAAAGAGGTCATTAATTTGCAATCTGTGAATATTCAACAAAAAGGATTGCAGTTAAACATTCCTCAACAGATGAGTGAATTCATTTTGGTGAATGCTGACCCAGCCAAATTGAAGCAGGTACTAATTAATATTATCGGTAATGCAACTAAATTTACTGATGAAGGTAGCATCACAATTACAACAGAAATTCAACAAATTGATAGTAAATACCAGGTAATTGTCAGTGTTCAAGACACAGGTGTGGGGATTGATCCCACCCAGCAACAAAAGCTATTTCGCCCATTTGTCATGGTGGATGATGCTACTACACGCAAATTTGGCGGTACTGGGCTGGGACTAGCCATTTCACGGAACTTAGTTGAACTAATGGGAGGTAAGATCACTCTTGAAAGTAGAGGTATCAATCAAGGTACAACAGTGAGCATTATTTTACCTTTGATAGATACCCGCCAGGAGACAACAGAAGATGAGGAAAATGGCAAAGTCGGAGAATTAAACTGTGCTAGCCAAAAGCCAGAACTCAGTACAGATTTGTGTTCAGCACAACAGGTTTGCCATCCTGGTTAAGTGATTCTGTCAGAGCAGCAAGAATATTTACTAACTGTGTCCCTACCCAAACAGAGGAAACTGGGCAAGGAGTATTGTTATGAACACAGCTAACAAAGCGATCGCACACTCGTTTTAATGGTTCATTTTTTTCGACTTGCAGCACTTGTTGGCTTTGATTTATAGTAACAAAATGATTTTTTTCTACTTCTAACTCTCCATGCAGCAGCGTTAAAGGTGATATAGCTGACATTTCATCAAAAATCAAACTACCTCGACTACCTACAACTACTAAACGTCGCTGCTTATCAGCATTCAGCCAACACAAATGAATATAAGCTTGAAAACCATTAGCGTAATTTAGTGTCACCCAAACCAGATCGGCAAGTCTTTTAGATAAAGACAAGGGAGACAAAGAAGAAAAAACTCCTCCTTGTCCCCCGTGTCCCCCATGTCCCCCTTGTAGCCACACCCTACCTGAAGCCTGTACACTCACTGGTTGCTGACCTAACCAAGCATTGAATATTGCAATGTCGTGAATAGCTAAATCCCATAGTGCATCAACATCTTGGCGAACTGGCCCCAAATGAGTGCGATAAGCATAGCCATAGCGTAAATCCCCTAATTCTCCTGTATGAACAACATTTTGCCCTCGTTCCACTGCTGGATGAAATAGATAAGTATGGTCAACCATTAGTTGCCGTTGCTGTTTTTGGGCTAGCTGGCAGAGTTTATAACATTCTGTCGGATCTAAAGTTAAAGGTTTTTCTGCTAAAACATGGTATCCCCAATTTAAGGCGTCAGTAATTAAGGAATAATGTGTGCTGGCAGGGGTAGCAATGACTACTGCATCTAAATCTATGATTTGTTTAATTTCTGACCACTCGGTTGTTAATAATACATTATGATTTGTAGTGTTTTTTGAAAAAAATTGGCGTTTTATCTTTGCCAAACACTCTAGATTCGGGTCTACCACAGCTGCAACGATGACTTGGGGATGCTCCAGAAAATTCCGCAGCAAATTTACACCCCAACGCCCCACTCCAACGACAGCGATTTTAATTTGATTAGTCATTAGTCAAAAGTCAAGATTCAAGAGTCAAGACGCGATATTCCTCGTGTCTCTACCCAATCGTCTGTAGGATTTATAACAATTGCCATTGTTAAATACCCTGATTTTATCCTTTTGTCTCTGAATATTTGAGATGCTCCCACTATACACCCCTGCATTTGTGTAGGCTGATAAAGCGAAATCGTATTAATTCTTTGCTTTTCTTTTTTAGTACAAAAATACTAAAATATATCTTATTCAATGTGAATTTCTTTTGCTCCCGCTAAATAATTACTCTCTACATCAGGGAACTATATGTGTAACCAAACTCTTGGTTTTGCAGAATCACGTGTAAAACCCGTTGGTAAATCACTAAATCGCATCACATAGAGGCAATATGGAAATTAAACTTGGATTTGGAAGTGTACCAAAACCTCAATATGTTTTTGTTAGTAGAGAAGCAGATCATTGTTGGTATATGCTTTCTGAACAAGAGCAACATATACCAATTTATGACAAAGCTTTAACTGGAATAATCACAAAAATAGAATGTAACAAAACAGTTGAGACAAAGTTTGGAAAAAGAGAGAAAACAGATTTGCATGTTTTAGCAGAACAACCTTACATCATCCGTTCTGGTAGAGATTCTTACTTCTCTAAAAGCTTATTGTTATCTTTGGATATTATTACAAATGAACAACTGCATCAACCATTGACAATTGCGGTTTCTCCAGGGGACAAAAAAGTTGTATTTTGTACAATTTATAATCCAATAACATATCAAGAAATCAAGATTACTTGGAACGAACACAACGAAATTGACTTACAATCTTTAGAACAAAAGATTAGTCAGAGAATTAATCAAATTCAAAAGCCGGAAAGTACTACAAATCATGAATTACGGAGAATAATTATGGCGCAAACTGATACTTACTTAAAACAATTAGACTGGAACCCAGAACAAGGAAGACGTTATTTAGAACAGAAATATGGCAAGCGATCGCGTCGAGAATTGAATGATCAAGAACTTATAGACTTTACGATGGCAATTTTTGAGATTTTATGTACTCAAGAAAATAGATTTGTGATGAGTAATTTAGCAGGATAGTTTTTTTATACCGCATCAGGAGCAATTGTCCCTGATGCCTTAACTACGGGTAAAGAGCAAACTAAAAAACAATGATTAAAACTATTATTGTTTTACTTATAATTGGTCTAATTATCACTGGAATTTTCATCAGTTCCATCATCACTAAACAACGAATAAATCTTCTTAAAAAACGTCTTTTTCCTCCACTTTGGAACTCTATTATTGAAAATAATCTTCCCATTTACACCCGTCTTACTCCCGATGAACGCAGACGCCTACAAGGACATGTGCAAGTATTTTTAACAGAAAAACAATTCATAAGACCTCTCGGTATGCGGGAAACTCAGTCGCTTTAGCGCTGAGAGGGAAGCGACACGTGCGGTTTTAACCGCTTTAAATATTTGCACCATTACACGGGAATTGCTTAATTTGGTGTACCTTTGTAATGCACTTTCAAATGGGACAGTTACCATTTCAAATCTCGCAATCCTGTACGCATAACGGTTTTGCTCCAAGGAGCCTTCCCTTACGGGAGTAATGTTAGCCTCGACAATGTTATTGGTCGGTACTATCCGAAAGACACTGACTTAACCCAATAAATCTGTTTAATCCTTCAGTTCTAGAGCAAGGAACTAGCTACGCATCCCCTGGTAGGTCTTTAACTCTTGCCAATAACGTAGTACACAAGGTACTTAGTCTGGTCAACTATTGTCTAAGTCTTAGGCGCTTTAGCCCAATGTCTTTAGACTTGGGTCGTTGACTGGCTGTCAAGGATTGCAGGTGACAGAAGAAATGAAGTTAACTGTTGCTGCTATCGCATCTCTACTGTTGCTGAATGAACGTGGCGAATATTTTCCCAAACTACGTTCAATTTTAATTTATCCCAGTGCCTATTTTGTCAACGAAACTGTTGCGACTAGTGAATATATTGTTGAAGAAAGGCGTGTAGCAAGATTGGGTGAGTCGTGGAGTCGCGATCAAGTAGTATTATCTTGGGAACAGGTGCAACAAGACACTCGCAACTGGAATGATGGACATAACGTGATTTTGCATGAATTTGCTCACCAGTTAGATCAAGAGGAAGGTAAAGCGCAGGGTGTGCCAAAATTGGCACAAAAATCAGATTATTCCATTTGGTCTAGGGTGATGACACAAGCATATCAACAACTCTGCAATGATGTGCAACGAGATATAAAAAATGTGATGAATAGTTATGGTGCGACTAATCCCGCAGAGTTTTTTGCTGTGGCGACTGAGACATTTTTTGAAAAGCCACAGCAGTTGTTGAAGATGCAACCAGGATTGTATAAATTATTGCAAGGTTATTATCAGGTAGATCCTGGGGAATGGGTTTAGTTTTGGATGCAAGCGATCGCATTTATAGCAGTTTTCTATCACATAATAAATATGGGAAATGCCTAAAGCCTTACCAATGACAAAGGACAGTTGAGAAATAATGTTTAAACTATAGCACTTCTCACTCGATTGCAATACAGTCGGAACCCCACCCCGGCTTTGCTGACGCAAAACCTCCCCTAAGCGCAAGCGCTTAGGGGATTAAGGGGTGGGGTACGTATTGGACACAACCGAGAACTGCTATAGAAATTACTTACAAATCCTGTTTAAACGTCTAACTATTTACGTAAATATGACATTAGTTGTTGCTACATTTTATAAATTTGTTAAACTGCCAGATTATGCTGAAAAACAGCAATCTTTGTTATCTTATTGCCAAGCACAAGGTATTAAGGGAACTATTTTACTAGCCCAAGAAGGGATAAATGGGACGATCGCAGGCGATCGTGAAAGTATTAACTCAGTGTTATCTTTTTTGCGGTCTGATTCTCGTTTTGCTGACTTGGAACATAAAGAGTCTACTGCTGAAGAGTCACCATTTCAACGTCTGAAAGTACGCCTGAAAAAAGAAATAGTCACAATTGGACTACCTGATATTGACCCCAATGAAAAAGTCGGAACTTATGTTACTCCCAAAGACTGGAATCAGATAATCTCTGATCCAGAAGTGGTTGTAATTGACACCCGCAATGATTATGAATTCAGTATTGGCACTTTTAAAAAAGCTCAAAATCCCAACACTGAATCATTTAGGCAATTTCCAGAATATGTAAACAAACACCTTGATTCGAGTCAGTATAAGAAAGTCGCACTATTTTGTACTGGTGGTATTCGCTGTGAAAAAGCTTCTTCTTTTATGCTTTCCCAAGGTTTTCAAGAAGTTTATCACCTCAAAGGCGGTATTCTCAAATATTTAGAGGAAGTTCCAGCAGAGGAAAGTCTTTGGGAAGGGGAATGTTTTGTCTTCGATGAACGAGTCGCTGTGAGTCATGGGTTAGAACCCGGTTCCCATGAGATGTGTGTTGGTTGTGGACACCCAATTTCAGAAGCTGATAAAACTTCTCCTCATTATGAAGAAGGTATTAGTTGTCCTCACTGTTTTGATAGTCTCACCCCAGAAAAGAGATCTGGTTTAGAAGAGAAAAAGCGACAAATGAGAAGGGGAGAATAGGGAACTTATCAATTCAAAAGTCAAAAGTCAAAAATTTTTTATTTTTGACTTTTGAGTTGTTTCTCCTGTTCCCTCTCTTCACCATTCAATTAGTTGCTGTGGCGAAAACTTCTTGTAGTTTTTCAGGATGTTTTGTAAATGCTAAATATTGAGACGCCATTTCTGGAGTTAACAGTTCTATCATTAATCTGTTTTCTACCCAAAACTCCATGACATCAAATAAGGAATCACGGTTACAGCGTACTACGCGCCAACCTGCACTCATACCAACTTGTTCAATTTCTTCTTGGGTGACAGGTACAGAAATTGCTGCGTGGGTAGCTGTGAACATAGAAGGATTGTCATTGTGAACAAACATGCACTGCTCATCAGGTGCTGTACCGGGTACTATCTCAGATCCTAAAGGATAAACTTCAACTGCTGTACCGTGTTCATCACCGGGAAAAACTATATAGCTACCTGGGTGAGGAGGAAAAGGTGCTGCTTGGCCTTTCAAGACTTTGGCAAGAGTTTGTGCAACAAGCTGGGGATTTTTGGCGGAAACTGAAATGTGGTGAATCATAAGAATAACCTTCAAGATGTAAGATTCTACAACTGATAGTTATCGTGTTCCGCAAATCAGAAGATTAAGTTTTTTACACAAATTTTGATAGGTTTGTAGTAATACCATTTCCATATGAAGATGCATAGAAAGAACCCCACCGCCTTCGGCACCTCCCCTTGGTAAGGGGAGGTTGGGAGAGGTTAAAATAATGTGCAGCTTCATATTTAATTGGTATAAGCACTTTAGTGCTGAAATATTTGAGGACTAAAGTCCTTACTACAAACTATTTATAAGGACGGCTGGCTGAAAACCCCTGAGAAGCAGGCACGTAGTGCCGTACTTCGTCCTTCAGGCGGGGGACGGCAGGTGCTACAACGGGGGGAACCCCCGCAACGCACTGCCTCATGAAAGCCGCCGACGCAGGATTTATCCTGCCGTATCACTTCTTTCCGGAATAGTCTTACAAAATGATGTATGATTATGTAAGAGGAGGCGAGAAAGCAATGTTGAGTTTAACTTACGAGTACAAAGCAATGCCTACAAACGAGCAAATACAACAGATTGAACACACTTTAACAGTGTGTCGCAAAGTTTGGAATTTTGCTCTACGAGAACGTAAGGATTGGTTGAATTCTCGTAAGTGTCAAACCAACGCTTGCTCCATCGTTTCTGAATACATTACACCAGCAGACGCTCCATATCCTAACTATTACGAACAAGCCAATGCTTTGACTCGTGCCAAAGCTGAATTTCCTGAACTGGCAACAGTTCATTCTCAGGTGCTTCAACAAGTTCTGAGAAAACTAGAAACAGCTTTTGTGGACATGACTCGCAAGAAAATGGGTTTTCCTCGGTTTAAAAACAAGTACAGGATGCGGTCATTCGTGTATCCACAATTAGGAAAAAGTCAAGTTCTTAAAAATAATCAAATTAAACTACCTCAGATTGGTTGGATGGAGTATGTCAAGTCTCGTGAAATTCCTGATGGTTTCAAGGTGAAACAAGTTCGGGTTGTTCGCAAGGCTAGTGGATATTTTTTGATGTTCACGCTGGAATGTGATGTTAACGTCCCTGATACGGTTGCCAGTGGGCATCCTAGGGGAATTGACTTGGGTTTAGATAAGTTTGCGGCTACTTCCGATAACGAATTAGTTGAACGACCTCGCTTTTTGAACACATTGCACCGCAAGCTGAAATTGCTGCAACGCAGATTGAGGAACAAAAATAAAGGTTCAAACAACCGTCACAAATTAAACCGCAAAATAGCCCGACTTCATCAACGTATTTCAGATACCCGCAAAGACTGGCATTTTAAGCTTGCTCATAAGCTTTGCAATGATGCTGGAATGGTGTTTGTTGAGGATATTGATTTTCGTACCTGGGCAAAAGGGATGTTGGGCAAACACACCCTTGATGCTGGGTTTGGACAATTCGTTGAAATCCTTAAATGGGTATGCTGGAAACGGGGTGTGTATTTCAATAAGGTGGACAAAGACTACACATCGCAGGTCTGTCCTCAATGTGATACGCACACCGGAAAGAAAGATTTAAGTGACAGGCTACATGCTTGTCGTGAATGCGGCTATACGGTACATCGTGATGTAGCAGCCGCACAAGTGATCCGAAACAGGGGGGTCAATGCGCTGGGACGCAGCGTGTTAGAAAATGCTTGTGGAGACGGTCTGACGGGGACGGGAAACCGTCTAGTTAAGAGTCAACGAAACAGGAAGAATGGTGTCCAAGCGCGGTTTAAACCCGCTTCGTAACATCATTTGAGAATCCCTGTGGCTTTAGCCCAGGGAGTACGTCAAACCTGTTAAGTCGTTAATATTTCTGCGGGTAAGTGCTTGAAGGAAAGACGCTCATTTTCGATGTCTACAAAGATCATATCGCCATCATTGAATTCGCCCCGCAAAATTGCTTTGGCGATTGGTGTCTCTAATTCCCTTTGAATTGCACGTTTGAGTGGACGCGCACCGAATACAGGGTCGTAACCGACTTCGGCTAAAAAGTCAAGAGCAGCTTCGGAGAGTTTGAGAGACATCTTACGATCGCCTAATCTTTGGCGGAGTCTTTCAACTTGTAACAAGACAATTTCGCGTAATTCTGATTTTTGCAAACCGTGGAAAATAATCAACTCATCAACCCGGTTGAGGAATTCTGGACGGAAGGAATTCCGCAAAGCTTCCATTACCCGACTCCGCATTTCCTCATAACGAGATTCATCACCAGCGACATCGAGGATAAATTGTGAACCGATATTACTGGTCATAATTATAATAGTGTTTTTGAAGTCCACTGTATGACCTTGAGCATCGGTGACACGTCCATCATCGAGGATTTGCAGCAAGATGTTGAACACATCTGGGTGAGCTTTTTCGATTTCGTCGAAGAGAATTACCGCATAAGGACGACGGCGAATTGCTTCGGTTAATTGTCCACCTTCTTCGTAACCGACATATCCGGGAGGTGCGCCAATCAAACGGGAAACGGCGTGTTTCTCCATGTACTCAGACATGTCAATGCGGACTAGCGCTTCTTCGGTGTCAAACAAATATGCTGCGAGGGCCTTTGCTAATTCTGTTTTACCCACACCAGTAGGGCCAAGGAAAATAAAGCTAGCGATGGGACGATTCGGATCTGCTAAACCCGCACGCGATCGCTGAATTGCATCTGCAACAGCTGTGACTGCTTCTTGTTGTCCAACCACACGATGATGTAGTTCATCTTCTAAATGCAGCAGTTTTTCTTTTTCAGATTCTACCAACTTGCTAATCGGGATACCAGTCCACTTAGAAATCACTTCGGCGATATCAGCTTCGGTGACTTCTTCGCGCAACAGAGATTTTCCAGTATGTTGAGTTTGGGTTAATTCAGATTCTGCGGCTTCCAACCTACGGTGTAAATCAGTTAACTTACCATACTTTAATTCCGCAGCGCGGTTGAGATCATAATCTCGTTCGGCTTGTTGAATTTCTAAGTTAACTCGGTCTATTTCCTCTTTGACAGATTGAATTTTGGTGATAATATCCTTTTCAGACTGCCATTGAGTGTTTAGCGTCCGTTGTTCTTCTTTAAGATCCGCGAGTTCTTTTTCTAGTTTTTCGAGACGTTCGCGAGAAGCGGTGTTGCTTTCTTTCTGCAACGACAGCTTTTCCATTTCCAACTGTAAAATCTTGCGATCAATCTCATCCAGTTCTTCTGGTTTGGAGGTAATCTCCATTTTCAATCTAGCAGCAGCTTCGTCTACCAAGTCAATAGCTTTGTCTGGTAAAAAGCGATCGCTAATATATCGACTCGAAAGTGTCGCCGCAGCAACTAAAGCATTATCAGAGATTTTTACACCGTGGTGCAGTTCGTAACGTTCTTTCAAACCCCGCAGAATCGAGATCGTATCTCCAACACTGGGTTGATCGACATAAACTTGTTGGAAACGTCGCTCTAAAGCCGCGTCTTTTTCAATATACTTACGATATTCATCTAAAGTTGTCGCCCCGATACAGCGCAACTCACCTCGCGCCAACATGGGTTTAAGCAAGTTGCTAGCATCCATCGCGCCTTGGGTAGCACCCGCACCAACAACAGTATGAATCTCATCAATAAATAGAATTATATTACCACCGGATTCGGTAACTTCTTTTAAAACTGCTTTGAGACGTTCTTCAAATTCACCCCGGAATTTTGCACCCGCAATCAAAGCACCCATATCCAAAGCAATCAGCTTGCGGTCTTTGAGAGATTGGGGAACATCACCAGCAACGATGCGCTGTGCTAAACCTTCAACAATAGCGGTTTTACCAACACCTGGTTCTCCAATCAACACAGGATTATTCTTGGTGCGGCGAGATAGAATTTGAATCGTGCGACGAATTTCATCATCTCGTCCAATTACTGGATCAAGTTTACCTTGACGAGCGGCTTCGGTGAGGTCACGCCCATATTTTTCCAGTGATTGGTATTTACCTTCTGGATTTTGGTCGGTCACTTTTTGGCTTCCCCGAATTTGCTTAATAGTATCTTTTAGTTTTCTTTCGTCTAATCCAAATTCTTGGAATAGACTTTTACCAAAGCGATCATCTTTGGCGTAAGCAAGTAATAAATGTTCTATCGATATATATTCGTCATCAAACTCTTTACGATAATTTTCAGCTCGATCTAACAGAGAATCCAAGCTGCGTCCCAGGTAAACAGAATTGATGCTTCCCGATACTCTTGGCTGACGTTGGACGTATTGATCTGTGCGATCGCGTAATTTTTGCAGATTCACACCCAATTTTGTAAACACAGGCCCAGCTAGTCCTTCTTGTTCTAGCAAAGCTTTCATCAGATGTTCACTTTCGATTTGCTGATGGTGGTTTTGTTTAGCGATGTCAGGAGTATGCGCGATCGCTTCCCAGGCTTTTTCTGTAAATTGATTAGGGTTAGTTGGTTGCATAGGCTTTTTGAGGAACGAACTACACGCGCAAATATAATTTTTGTTCTTATATGGTCATTTTAGAAAGAAGCGGATAATAAGCTAGATCGGTCTTCACGTCTTTTTCAAGTAGTATTACCGTCCGGGACACGGGAAGGAGGACAAGAGAGTATGGCGGGGAGCAAAGCACTCAAGCATTAAGATATTGAAAAAGCAAAATGACATTTTTAGTGCGTGATCTACCGAAATGAGAAAGTAAAATGGCT
>NZ_JCACKS010000172.1:19061-59401 GCF_059505505.1 Pelatocladus sp.
TTCGAGTAAGCAAAATGACATTTTTAGTGCGTGATCTACCGAAATGAGAAAGTAAAATGGCTTTTCGAGTAAGCAAAATGACATTTTTAGTGCGTGATCTACCGAAATGAGAAAGTAATATGGCTTTTCGAGTAAGCATTTTGGCAAAATGAGAAAGCAATCAGCCATTTTGCTTACATTGACCTTATGTGTTTTCTTGATGTTTTTTTGATTAAGTGATTCCAAAACCTTTGTACCAGACGTGATATATCGCGTCTGGTACATCTAGATTCATACATGAAATCAGCAACGTCCTCCCAAGTGGGAGCATCCCAATTTTTTCAATATACCGCGCTTGGGTTTAAACCGTTAGCTAATAGCACAAATCGTCTGAAGACGACTTCATAAAATCAAGTAGTCTGCTTAAAGCAGACTTTCACTATGAGACTGCGATTTCAATCGCAGGCGGTTTTTTGGCCATTGCTGATTTCATGTATGAAAATGATTTTAAGTGATTCCAAAACCCTTGTACCAGACACAATATATCGTGTCTGGTACATTCGGATTCATACCGCATTCAGCAACGCCGTTTTTTGAATATTTGGGATGCTCCCTCGAAAATAATATTAAGGAAAATACAAAACATAAATTACCCAAATTTTTTATTCAAGGCGATTTCTTCCCCCTTGTTCTCCGTCTTTTCCGTGTCCTCTAGAAGTCCCCTAAAAATATCTAAATGATTCAACTCCATACTCTGCAAACCGTCTTGCCTGGTCAAGCTTATCCTTTAGGTGCTACCGTTCATCCTAATGGTGTCAATTTTTCAATTTTTTCTAACTGTGCAGGTTTAGATTTATTACTTTTTGATGAACCAGATGCTCCTAAACCCAGTCATATAATTTCTTTAGACCCCAAACTAAATAGAACTTATTATTACTGGCATGTTTTTGTACCAGGAATTGGGACGGAACAGGTTTATGCTTATCGAGCCTACGGGCCTTATCAGCCAGAAAGAGGAATGCGATTTGATGGTAGTAAGGTACTGCTTGATCCTTACGCGCAAGCAATTGTAAATTGGGAAAATTATAGTCGTGAAGCAGCGATTCCCTTTGGTGTAGATAATTGCGCTCAGGCATTGAGGAGTGTAGTTTTAGATACTAGTATATACGATTGGGAAGAAGATAAACCACTACAAAGGCCTTTTGCTAAAACTATAGTTTACGAATTGCATGTAGATGCTTTTACCCGTCATCCGAGTTCTGGAGTTGCTGCACACAAACGTGGTACTTTTGCTGGATTAATCGAAAAAATTCCCTACCTCAAAGAATTAGGAATTACCGCAGTTGAGTTGCTTCCTATCCACCAATTTGATCCCCAAGATGCGCGTCCAGGTTTACATAATTATTGGGGTTATAGCACTATTGGCTTTTTTGCTCCTCACAACGGTTACAGTTCTCAAAGTGATCCCTTGGGGCCTGTGAATGAATTTCGTGATTTGGTCAAAGCATTACATCGGGCGGGAATTGAAGTAATTTTAGATGTGGTTTATAATCATTCAGCAGAAGGTAGTCACGATGGCCCGACGCTTTCGTTTAAGGGACTGGCGAATAAAGCTTATTATATTCTGGAAAAAAATAAGGCATACTACAGCAACTATAGTGGTTGCGGCAATACTTTGCGAGCCAATAACCCAATGGTTGCCCGTATGATTGTTGATAGCCTGTGTTATTGGGCTTCGCAAATGCATGTGGATGGATTTCGCTTTGATTTAGCTGCTGTGTTAGCACGTGATGAATTTGGTCATCCAACGGTATTTTCTCCTGTACTTTGGGCGATTGAAACTAGTCCAGCTTTGGTCGCAACCAAGGTGATTGCTGAAGCTTGGGATGCAGCTGGACTTTACGCAGTCGGAGGATTTATCGGTAATGCTCAACGTTTTGCTGAGTGGAATGGGCCTTTTCGGGATGATGTGCGCCGTTTTGTCAAAGGAGATCAAGGTGCGATCGCTCATTTAGCAAATCGGATTATGGGTAGTCCTGATCTTTACCCCCAACTGGATTATCAACCCTACCGCAGTATTAATTTTATTACCTGCCACGATGGCTTCACGATGAATGATTTAGTTTCGTACAACATCAAGCACAACGAAGCTAACAAAGAAGACAACCGTGATGGAGCTAACGACAACTATAGTTGGAATTGTGGCGTCGAGGGAAAAACAAGCGATCCAGCAATAGAAGCTTTACGTTTACAACAGATCAAGAATTTTTTCACAATTCTTTTTTGCTCTCAAGGGACACCCATGCTACTGATGGGTGATGAAATTCGCCGGACGCAGCGAGGTAACAACAACGCCTATTGTCAGGATAATGAATTGAGCTGGTTTGATTGGAGCAAAATAGAAAAAAACTCAGATTTACTACGTTTTGTCAAGGGGTTGATTCAATTCACTCAATCATTGGAAAGTTTTGCTCAAGAACGTGTACTTGCTGTTATCGATGGTGGTGATAAACCTCATATATATTGGCATGGCGTCAAATTAGGTCAACCAGATTGGTCATACTATTCCCATAGCCTAGCTTTCAGCTTGCGCTATCCAGAACATAATGAGAATCTACATTTTATACTTAACGCTTACTGGGAACCAGTAACATTTGAACTACCACTTCTTGCTGATGGACAACAATGGTATCGAATTATAGATACAGCGTTATCTTCTCCTGATGATTGCTGCGATCGACAAACTGCACCAGTGGTTAAAGGAAATGTGTATCAAGCACAAAGAAGATCTGCGATCGTGCTGTTGGGATTAGGTTAAATCTGATTATAGATCCCCGACTTCTTTAGGGATACAGCTGGCTAATGGTGGGTATCACCCCTCATTGAACGATTTTTCGTTATCCCAACAGATGTAGAGACGTAGCATTGCTACGTCTCTACAAACCAATTTGTGGGTAAACGAGAGGTCAGACCCATTGAACGATTTTTCGTTATCCCAACAGAAGTAGAGACGTAGCATTGCTACGTCTCTACAAACCAATTTGTGGGTGAACGAGGGGTCAGACCCATTGAACGATTTTTCGTTATCCCAACAGAAGTAGAGACGTAGCTACGTCTCTACTTCTTTAGGAAGTCGGGGATCTGAACAAAATTAAGAGCAATACATACGGAATGTTTCGCGTCTTAAAACAATACATGCACTTTCGGAGTTGTCGTCTTGAAGATCACTATTGACGACAGTTTTATATTTGATCAGCGCTGTAGTCGAAATAGCTGCACATACTAAAGCTAAAGTCCCAAGCAAAACTGTTTTGGACGTAATTTTGGGTTTTATTTCTCTCTCTTTATTTCGTACTTTTGATTGACAGCAAACTTGTTTTGGAGACCAAAAGTGGTTGTCAAAATCGTAGTAACTCATTGATATTATTAGCTCCTGGATTAAAAGCAAAGCTTTAATATTTACCTTGCCAACAATCATTAATTCTCTGGCATGTCGGCGTTGCGTTAATGATATATCAGATCAAAAAAAAGGATATATATAAATATTAAATTCTTATTTATTTTCCATATATTTTCTCTATAGTTAGTGAATATCTGATTGATAAAAAATCACAAAATAATACTCAATGCTCATTCTTATACTTCTAAATGAGCATTTTTAGCTTAAAAGAAAATAATGATGTAGATAAATGTAATTAATTGACTAAATCCTAATGATTTTGTTTCCTCATAAATCAAAACAACAATATATTCACTATTTAACTAGCTTGAGTGAGCAAATTAAAAATTATTGTGATTGTTAGCTTTCATTGATTTTCCCACCGTGACATTTAACTGTGCGCCAATTAGTAGAATCAAAGAACTGAGATTGAGCCATAACAGCAAGACAATCCCTGCACTCAAAGCTCCGTAGGTCAAATTATAGTTACCGAAATTACTAACATATACTCTAAATAATTTAGAAACACCTGCCCATAGTAAGGCTCCGATCATTGCTCCAGGCATAATTGGAGTACCATTTAACCATTGACTCGGACCATGACGATAAATAATACTAAACGCATAAGCTATGATCATCAAGGTTAAAAGCCAACGAAACCAAGACCAAGCAGAGAAAAATATCGCTCCAGATATTTGTGTAGTATCCAACACAAATTGAACTATTAGGTCACTAATAAATACTAATAAAGAAGCAGTTAGCACTAAACCAATAGTAGCGATCGTCAGAATCAAAGAAATTAATTTCGCTCTCCAAAAAGGTAGTTTCAAGTTTGGTGGAATCTGGTAAATTTCATCCATCGCGTTCATAGCTGCACTAATTGCTCCCGATGCAAGCCAAAGAGCAACCAAAGAACTAATATAAACAACTTCTCTACTTTTAGGTAGTTGTATCTGTCTAGTAAATTGTTTTAATAACAACGGAACTTGTTCTGGGGCAAAATGAAGTACTTGTTGAGCTAAAGCATCAACTTGATTTTGGGAAATATTTAACATCCCAATTATTGTCAAAATAGCCGCCAGTGTAGGAAATAAAGCTAACAAGTTGTTATAAGCCATTTCCGTAGCTAAACCAGATAATCTGTGTTTACCACTTTCCTTGACAACTTGTTTGAGAACCGCAAAGGTAAGATGGCGAAAGAAACGGATAAAGCGAGTAGAGAACATGGGAAGGGAACGGGGAAAGGGGAAAGGGGAACGGGGACTGGAAAAAATATTTATTTCATACTTTACCCTTGACAATTGACTCTTGTCCTTTAACTGTCTCTCTCAACAAATGTATGATGACAATGAGTGAATCAAGGAAAATCAGTCATGACTAATGTTGTAGAACGTAGCTTTCCGATTGATTTAGGAGCCTACAAGCCTTTAGCACTAGATCCAAGCAATCCTACCCTTACCGACGAGCAACGCCAGACTCTCAAAGCTAATATCCAGCTATGTCGTGATGCGATTGTTTTCTTCACAGCGACGGGAGCAGCTAGGGGTGTAGGTGGACACACTGGTGGCCCTTACGACACAGTGCCAGAGGTTGTTATTCTGGATGCACTATTTAGAGGTGCGCCAGATAAGTTCGTACCGATTTTCTTTGATGAAGCAGGACACCGGGTTGCTACTCAGTACCTCATGGCTGCACTGCATGGTGATCTACCCTTTGAGCAACTTGCTCACTATCGTGAAGCCCATGCTCGACTACCGGGACACCCTGAGTTAGGATTGACGCCAGGTGTAAAATTTAGCTCTGGGCGTTTGGGACATGTCTGGCCTTATATTAATGGGGTGGCAATGGCCAATCCAGACAAAGTAGTGGTTTGTCTTGGTTCTGATGGTTCACAACAAGAAGGAAATGATGCAGAAGCTGCACGTTTAGCAGTTGCCAAAAATCTCAACGTCAAATTGATCATTGATGATAACGATGTCACCATTGCTGGACATCCTTCTGAATATCTGCCAGGTTTTAGTGTTGTTAAAACTCTCACAGGTCATGGTGTTAATGCCAGTGTAGGAGATCCTGAAGATATAGATGATTTATATCGTCGTATCTGTGAAGCAGTAACCACCGATGGGCCAATTGCTCTGGTGAACAAGCGGAAAATGGCTGTCGGGATTGATGGGATTGAAGGATCAACCCACGGTCATGATGTGATTCCCGTAGATAAGGCGATCGCCTACTTGGAAAAACACGGACAAAGCGCAGCTGTCGAATATCTCAAGAACATCAAAAAACCCAAGCTTCCCTACACTTTCCTTGGTGTCAGCGAAAAATGGGATTCTAACCGTAATGTCTTTGGTGATGCTGTAATATCCGTCCTCAGCCGCATGAGTCCTAAAGAACGTCAAGAAAAGGTCATGTGTATCGATAGTGACCTCGAAGGTTCTTGCGGTTTGAAAAAAATTCATGATGCCTATCCAGATATTTTCGTAGCTTCTGGCATTATGGAACGGGGTAACTTCTCCGCCGCCGCCGGCTTCGGTATGGAAAAAGGTAAACAAGGCATTTTTGGTACATTTAGCGCCTTTTTGGAAATGTGTATTTCTGAAATCACAATGGCGCGGTTGAACTACTCCAACGTTTTATGTCATTTTTCTCACTGCGGTGTAGACGATATGGCAGACAATACTTGCCATTTTGGTCTCAATAACATGTTCGCCGACAATGGTTTAGACGACGGTTACGAAACACGGTTGTACTTCCCCGCCGATGCTGGCCAAATGAAAGCCTGTGTGGAAGCAGTATTTTTTGACCCTGGGTTAAGATTTATCTACTCCACCCGCTCCAAAGTTCCTCAGATTTTGGATGAAAATGGCAATAATTTCTTTGGCGAAGGTTATACCTTTGTTCCTGGTAAAGATGAAGTTATCCGAGAAGGAACTGCTGGTTATATTATCAGCTTTGGTGATGGATTATATCGCGCTCTCGATGCAGTCGAAAAACTTAAACAGCAAGGAATTGATGTTGGTTTGATCAACAAGCCGACACTCAATATCATTGATGAAGAAATGCTGGCTAAAGTTGGTAAAGCACCTTTTGTTCTGGTTGTAGAAGCACTCAATCGTCGCACAGGTTTGGGTAGCCGCTTTGGTTCCTGGTTACTAGAACGCGGATTCACACCAAAATTCGCTCACCTTGGTATTCATAAAGAAGGTTGCGGTGGATTATGGGAACAGTTCCCCTATCAGGGATTAGACCCTGAAGGTATTATCAAGAAAGTGAAGGAATTAGTTCGCTAGTGGTCTGTCCCATTATTTCTGAGGGGTTATAGATCCCCGACAACTTTTGCTAAGTCGGGGATCTGAACACCACTAAATCCGCTTTCTAAACCGGGAGCATCCCTATACCGCGCTTGGGTTTAAACCGTTAGCTAATAGCACAAGTCGTCTTCAGACGACTTCATAAAATCAAGACTGCGATTTCAATCGCAGGCGGGTTTTTTGAACATTTGGGATGCTCCCTCTAAACCGGGGGCGGATTTTAGCTTATTAGACCTCTTGCAAAAGTCGAATGAACCCCCCTCAATCCCCCCGTTCACGGGGGGAAGATTTAGTTCCCTCCCCGTAAACGGGGCTGCGGTGTACACACAAGTCAAAATTTTTCATGTTGAAACTGTATCCCGCCTAGAACTAAAGTTCCAGGCTCATAGCGAAAGTCCACTCAAGTGGACTGGAACAAACTTTTTTTGAGTCCTCTTCAGAGGACTTGCGCTATGAGACTCGGAATTTATTCCGAGGCGGTACCTGTTCCCTCCCCTTTGCAAGGGGAGGGTTAGGGAGGGGTAATTCGAGAACTGGTAGCAATTCGATAACTTGTGTGTACACCGCAGCGTAAACGGGGAGGGTTAGGGTGGGGTAAAAATATTTTTGCAAGAGGTCTATTCATAAGCAGGCTGTGGCATGAGCCTATACAATAGCCACAAAGCAACAATCACTCCCACCAATTCGGCTGCGATCGCACAGCTAACTGCCTGCATTGAGATAATTTGTAGGGGAGTAATTGGTAAACCTGGAGTTGCTACCGCCGCACCAGGGATGGGTCTATAAATAGTAGATGCGCCTTGGGGAATTGATAAAATTTTATTCAACAGCAAGCCGACCTGGGTCATTAAGACAATGACTGCAAATATCATGCCGCTAATATTGGCAATTATGCCGATCCACAAACCTCTGATCACTTCTTTTCTAGAGGGACGTAGATCAGGATCATCTAATTTTTTCGATAAGCGTGTATAGCGAAAACACCAATAAATTGTGAAGAGCAAAACTAGTAAACAAGCATAGGCAAAAAACGCACCAATACTGTTTTGAGTGCTAACTCGGCCAGCATTGTTCCTAAAAAACAGTGTCGGTATGGCGATAAATAGGGGGATACTTCCCAAGATTAACTGTAGCCAGAAACCAATCCAACCTAGTAAACGAAATTCACTGGCTATCCTCTGAACGTTGGTTGATCGTGGGTGTGATGTATGCATAATATGGGTGCTAGGTGGTAGATGCTAACTGGAAATAAGGATCGGGGATTCGGGATCGGGGAATGACCAATGACAAATGACTTAACTTAAAATGTTAAAGGAGCGATCGCAGCAATATCTGGATCACAGCCACCTACTTGACTGGTGGTCAGCATCCATACAGAAGCTCCCTGCTGGATAAATATCTCAGTTACAGTATCGTTAGCTTTGCGAGGAAACATTGTTCGCCAACTGATTAAACCTGTAAATAGTTGTTTGAAGGGACTATCTTCTAGAGAACTACCGAGGTTTTCACTGGAGTTTTGCCAGTCAGCGCGGGCGACGCCAAAGGGTAATAGTTCCCACCGCAGAGATTTTCCTAACTTGACCAATTTTTGCAGACGGTTGAAGTCTTCGGGGTTGTACTCTAGCCAGTTTTGATACTCTGGATTATGAAATTTAATTCCCATCTCAATGGCTTTAACAGCTGCATATAACGCCTGATTGGAATCTTGGGAACAGTTATTAGCAGGGCCAACATAGGTTCCACCAGTACCATCACCAATCCGGTAACGGGCTGTCATGATTTCTAATTGCTGAATCAGGGTTTGCAATGCGGATCGCCTGACACCATTAAGATCATAACCTTCAGTAAAAGGGTCATATTTGATCAAAATATTGGTTGTGGGACGCATCCCCAGCCAACCAAACTGGCGATCGCCCAAGTAACGTGATATATGCAATGTGCCAGCAATTAATCCATCGATGTTGTGAGTGTAAACTTGGTGATACTCAATGTCAAAGCATAATTCATCTGTTAGGGGTTCCCGTACAACCTGCGCCACTCCATAAGCAAAATGTCCAAAGTAGATGGGGGTGCTAGCTGCGGCTTCTTTTTTCTTTCCACCGATACCGCCGTAGGTATGGAGAACTAAGGCGCGATCGCCTTCACACCACTCTGAGACTGCTTCCTTAATTTCACAGTCTTTGGTATTCATAAGCACAGATTGAATGTGTCCTTTATGAGCAATTATTTCCTGCCAAGCTTCTTTTTTCAGATAATTCAAGGCTGGATTTTTGCCATTAATTACCCGTTGTGGCTTGACTTGCACCAAAGACCGAGGAATTAGTGATTGGACTACAAACACGCCATCAGGATCTTTAGCACCGTAAATATACCACCCTGTAGGATTTAAAGGGGACTTTTCAATATAACGGTTGGTGGAAGGATAAATTTCGTTTTCGTAAGCAATTACCTGGGGCATTCTTACGACTTCTTCTACTCCATCAAATTGACCAGAGGCAGGATTATAATGAACTACGCGGAACTGTTCGCCGTCTGGGCTGAATGGTTGTAAAAATTTCACTAAAGCGTAAAATCGCCCTGAAATTTGCACAGGTTCGCTATTAATGTGCAAAGTAACAGCTTGATTTTCCCCATTCTCTTCAATCACCACAGGCTCATGCAACATGACAACAACATCATCATTAGGTCTGGAACCTGCTAAAGACTCTAGCGGTGTTACCTGTCGCCAATGATTCAAACGAATTGGTTGAACTAACCCTTGTTGGGAACTGTAGATTGCTTGTTGGCTAAAATGCACGTCTTTAATAACTGTTTGTGCTGAGTTTCTGGCTGGGGAAGTATTAAGCCATTTCAAATTTACAACTTGTCCGATGAGATGTTGATATTCATCAGGAGCATGATACAGTTCCAGCAAAACACCAAATCGTCGTTGTTGCTTTGATGGTAAAATCAGCCTCCCCATCCAAGGGGCGATGGGTCGATAAAGATTTGCTGGTACAGTTTTAGTTAAGGATCTTGTTGTTTGAGGTAAAGGATAGTAGTCTGGTCGATTAAAGTCTGCTTGTTGATAGCGATCGTAATTGCTGAGTTGACGGGGTTCGGTTTCTTGCTCTGTGTCATACTCCTCTAGTAAGATTCTTGTCACCACATCTAATGTTTTTTGTAGATGGGTGCGACCATCAGGCAATAATTGGTAAGGATCTAAGACACCTCCAGCACCACTGTGACCGACTGAACCAAGGGAAGCGAAAGAAATTTTGCCCATGCGTTTGGCACGATTCCAGTAGGATAAGAAAAAGATTTTCCAGCGCTTGGGAAAAAAAATCGCGCCTAAACGCTCAACTGGGTCTTCGTCACCAACAAAATGATAGAGATGCTCTGCCATCAACACATTAGTATTACCACTGATAACTCCAGCTAAAGAAATTACCTCAATTGGTGCTACTAACGCCTGCTTGAGATGCGAGAGTGTCCCCATCGCTATTTGTCCACCACCACTAAAACCAATCAGAGTAATTGGTACACCGCTACCAGGCTGATAACCATATCTAACCAGGCTGTTGTACATAACTTGAGCCATTCCCTGGTTATAAATTGGGCCGTAACGCTGGTCAGCAGAAACCATGACTACAAAGGTGTTACGAATATTAATTGCTACAGCCAGCAAAAGACCGAGTATACCTGGATTTTCGGACATACTTAATCGTTCGGCTGTCCGCCAAAAAAACGAGAAGAATCCCCCTTCGGTTAAAGGTCGATTGAGGACGGAGTAAGGAATTAATCCCCGAATGATGGCGATGTTATCTGGTAATATGGCTGCTAACTGACTGAGAAACTGCTCACCATCAGGAAAGTACCGCGATGAAGCTTGACCAATACCATCCAAATAAATCACAAAACGCACAATATTTGTTTGGGGTGGTATCGGTTCTTCTAATGTACCTGGGTCAAGTGTAGTATCAATTTGATCGCCATACCAACCTGCCCACCAGCCCAAAGCTTCTAGAGGAACAAGCAGTCCAGCGAAGAGAATAGCAATTAAAGCAATCTGCGCTAAACTTACAGTCAAACTTAGCGCTTCACTCAGAGCATTGTACGCAACTACCCACATATGTCGCAGTGGTGGGAATAATATAGTTAAAAGCAAGGCTATCAAAAAAATACCTAAAAATTTGACGACTCGCTTTAACATCATCTCACTCCCTGTCATCTCTATTGTCGAGAGTATTGGTAGTTGGATAAATCCTGAAAAGAATTTGTCCTCTTGTTTGCAGAAGATTTTCTATCCCTCGCATATCTGTGACTAGTTTTTTCCCAGCCACGGTGTTAGAAAGCCATACACCAATTGCTGCAATGGGTTTACCTATAGTACGTTGTAAAATTTGGAGTACTATCCATCCTAAACCAGCACACCAAAAGGCTCGCCATACACTTACATGTAGGACTGCATGTAAACCAACTTCAAAAGCCAATAATGTCCAAATGGAAAGTATGACGTTAATGGGTACACCAAAATAGGGTAATGCTACCAAAAAACTAAATATCATTGGTGCATAGGCCAGTCCCAAAAGAGACCATATAGTCTCGTATGGGGTACTAGCATCAAAGAATAGCCAACTTACAAACCATGTACTCAGACCCCAAAACAACACACTAAATGCAAATAATACTGAGGCGATCGCTAAACTGAGAAGAAAGCGAATTGGTTTGACTCGGTTAACAAATAGTACAATGCCTTGACCAAAAGCTTGTGAAAAGCCTGCTAACAATGCGGTATAAAGTGCAACTCTAAAACCTTGGGGTAGAATTTGGATCAATTCAAATGCTTTAGGATTGAGAGCGATCGCCCCAAATACAAGTTCCCAAAATCGGTCGAAGGCTGTCTGTGTCATGGCAGATAAGTTGAAAAAGCCAATTTAGGGCATTTCCTATTTGTTCAATCACCTTTACATTTTAGAAGTCAAATTGCAATAGCAGATAAGCCAGTTAACAGATCACTGTTTGCACCAAATCTTTTGGTACAAGTTTTAAAACAAGAAGTTCATCATCGAACCTCAAAAATTTGGCGATGAGTGTTTGAGGTACAACGACGAAGATCAGAACTTTGTGGACGAGTATGTAAGCGATCGCGTCATGGTGTCACTTGAAGACTTCTTACACTGTAATCATTATCTACATCCCACAATTCATGCGATCGCCAACCCCCGCATTTCGCTTATACCGCAGATTTCAACAAGCGTACGGCAGGGTGTACTCCATTTAGAGTAAACTGCGATCGCCTTCCTCAAATGTCAATAATTCCCGAATTAACCTAGCGGCTGCTTTTTGCAACAATTGACCAGCTATTTGCTGTCCTAAACGCTGTACACCTGGGTTGAGCGCAATTTGTACAACTTGGGGTGCAAGCTGAGTTGGATCAAAGCCACGGGTTTCGCGGAGAATATTCAATATTCGTTTAATATGTTCCAAAGTTTGTTGTTGTTCGTCTGTAGCGCCAGGAGTTTCGTTGATAGTTGTGACACCAACTCTTTCTCGAAGTAGATAGGTAAAGTTATGCAGAATATTTTTACTCAAAGCATCTGCACTTTTAATGAATTCATCGATCAAGCGATCGCGAATAAATGAACCACGCTCGGAAGTCAAAAAATCAACTCCCTGATTCAACACTAAATTCAGATCATAATCTTGGTTGTTACGAGCATTGCGTAACAAGTTTTCCAAACGATTCCAGCGAAAACGATTTTCTTTAAATAATAAGTCTCTTAAGGATGCTCTTAATTCTGGTGAAGGATCGGTTAGTAATCGTTTAGCAACATAGGGATAAGCTTCACTCAATACCTTAAAGTTGGGATCGATATAAATAGCAATCCCTTCGAGTGTCACCAAAGAACGAATAATTAAAGCGTAATAGGGAGGAACCCGGAAAGGATACTCATACATCAAAGCCGATAGTTCATCGGTGATACTTTTGATGTTTAATTCCGCAACGCTAGCACCTTGAGCATCAGCAAATACTCGTGCAAATGCAGGAATAATCGGTGTCAAATCTGTCTCTGGGGAGAGAAAATCTAGCTTCACATAGTCATTGGCTAAACCTTCAAAGTCGCGGTTAACTACATGAACAATCGCTTCAATTAAGCCATAACGCTGGGGTGGCTGAATTTCGCTCATCATCCCAAAGTCTAGATACGCTAATTTTCCATCACGAGTGGCTAGCAAATTACCAGGATGAGGATCGGCGTGGAAAAATCCGTGTTCTAATAACTGTCGTAATGAACACTGTACTCCTACCTCAATTAAATAGCGGGCGTCTATACCTTTGGCGTTAATTTCTTCTGTATTGGTTAATTTCGTACCTTCAATCCACTCCATCGTCAACACACGACGATTGGTGTATTCCCAGTAAATTTTCGGTACATAAACGTCTTTTAAATGACCATATAACTGATAAAAACGCTCGGCATTTTCTCCTTCGTGAATATAATCCATCTCTTCAAAGATGCGATCGCCTAATTCATCCAGGATACCTACCAAGTCACTGCGGATACGTTTAAATTGTTTCTGCGCCCATCCCGCCAGTCTGCGGAGGATATATAAGTCAATAGTAATGCGTTCGCGCAAGTCGGGACGTTGGACTTTAACGGCGACTTCTTCACCTGTGTTGAGCTTACCTTTATAAACTTGTCCTAAAGAAGCAGCTGCGATCGGTTCTGGTGAAAGTTCGGTGTAAATTTCTTGAGGTGGTGCGCCTAGTTCTTCTTGGATGAACTGATAGGCTATTTCATTCGCAAAAGCAGGTAATTTGTCTTGTAACTGTGTTAATTCCTCTAAATACATCGGAGGAACCAAATCTGGTCGAGTAGATAAAGCTTGCCCAATTTTAATGTAAGCAGGCCCCAGTTTCGTCAGCATTTCTCGCAACTGAATTGCCCGACGACGGTCATTTTTGACGACAGCTCCCCGTTTACTATCCCACCATATACCCAAAGCAAATCTGATTGCTGGTGTTAGTACTGTAATGATGCGTCGTAAAACCTGTACGGGACGACTTCTATAATATGTAGCTATCCTCTGAGGATTGTATTGTAAAGCCTCAGATTCACTTTTTGAAATCACCAGCACCTTGCTTGCTTGGTCTTCCTCCGGTACTGGTAAACTCACTATCGACATTTTTGCACCATTTTCTGTAACTTCTTCATGATCTATTTGCAGGGAAGTGGGGGAAACAGTCTTCGCATTCATGAACTTACCACCGCATCGGAGTTAACTTGTTAAGTATTGTAACAATTTGTAAGAAGGTTGGGGATTTGGCATGAATCAGTTAACAGTTCTCAGTGATCAAATTAAACTGTTAACTGATTAGTTGGCCCCCTTGTCCCTTCAATCCCTGATCCCTAATCTCCTATATGAGTGGGCCAAGATATAAAAATCAAACTAAACTAGTTTTGGTATCCCTAAAAGAGCCAGTTTGTATAAAAAAAGTAGTGAATATTGCAAGGTGCAAAAACACAATCTTTAGTATCCTTCAAGTACAAATTATCTGGCGTCTACCCTGATGGATAATTTGACCGATAATTTTTTGATGCTAAAAGCTCCCAGGCTTGTCAGTATAATCAATCCAAAACCCAAAATCCAAAATCCAAAATCCAAAATCCAAAATCGGATGACTCAATGTTATCTCTATTGCGAATAGAAAATTTTGCCCTGATTGACCAATTAGAACTAGAATTTGGCGCTGGATTAAATGTATTGACAGGCGAAACCGGCGCAGGAAAGTCGATTATCTTGGATGCGATTGATGCAGTGTTGGGTGGAAAGGTTTCTAGTCGCGTGATTCGCACTGGTACAAATCGAGCAATGGTAGAAGCAACTTTTACTTCTAATTCTGCTTTAATAGCCTGGTTAACTGAACAAGAAATAGAATTAATTGAAGAAAATTATATATTTATTAGTCGAGAAATTACAGCTAATTCCGGGAAAGTACGGAGTAGATCGCGCGTCAATGGAGTGGTGGTGAATCAGCAGTTTATGTCAGAACTGCGCGATCGCCTAGTAGAAATCACCGCCCAAGGCCAAACAATGCTATTCGGTCAATCTGCTCAAATTCGTGACTGGTTGGATGCCTATGGTGGTGAATCTATTTTGCAACAACGTCAAGAAGTTGTCACTGCTTTTAGTGCCTACCAACAAGCACACCAAGCCTTAGAAAAACGTCGGACATCAGAACGGGAACGCTTACAACAACTAGATTTATTAACTTACCAAGTCAAAGAGCTAGGAGAAGTGAACCTCAGTGAACCCGATGAACTCGAACAACTCCAACAAGAACATCAACGCCTAAATCATGTTGTCGAACTCCAGCAAATGAGTTATAAAGTATACCAAGCTTTATACCAAGACGATGGAGAAGCCCCAACCGCTACAGATTTGCTGGGAGACAGCGAAGTGACGTTAACTGACATGGTTGAATACGACTCCCAGATGCAGCCACTGTTGGATATGGTGAGGGATGCTCAAGCCACAGTGACGGAGGTATCCAGGCAAATTAATGCTTATGGGGAAAGTTTAGAGGCAGATCCGCAGCGATTGGAAGAGGTAGAAGCCAGAATTCGTGAATTAAAGCAAGTTTGTCGCAAGTATGGACCGACACTCAAAGAAGCGATCGCCTATTACCAGCGCATCCAAGCCGAGTTAGCTGAACTCAATGATAGTGAACAATCAATAGAAAGTTTAGAAATCCAAGAAGCTGAATGTTTAGCAAAACTGACACAAGCGTGTCAAAAGTTAACACTATTACGTCGTACCACCGCAGCCAAATTAGAAGCCAAACTGATCAAGGAACTGAAACCTTTGGCGATGGAAAAGGTGCAGTTTCAAGTAGAAATTGCACTCATTCCTCCCACAAGCATGGGTGCAGACAAAATCACATTTATGTTTAGCCCCAACCCAGGAGAACCACTACAACCTCTATCAGAAACAGCCTCTGGTGGAGAAATGAGTCGATTTCTGCTGGCGCTGAAAGCTTGTTTTTCCCAAGCACAGACAACGGGAACAATGGTATTTGATGAAATTGATGTTGGTGTATCTGGAAGAGTAGCGCAGGCGATCGCCGAAAAATTACACCAGTTGAGCCAGTTTCACCAAGTATTGTGTGTAACACATCAACCTTTAGTTGCTGCCATGGCAGATCGGCATTTTCGCGTAGATAAGCATGTGATCAATCGAATTAAAGGTAGGAAAGAACACAATGGTTCAAGTGAAGAACGTACAGTTGTGCGTATTACTAGCTTGGATAATTTAAACAAACGTCGGGAAGAACTAGCTCAGTTAGCAGGTGGTAAATCAGCTCAAGAAGCGATCGCTTTTGCGGAATCTTTACTAACACAGGCTGCAAATCACCGTCAACGTAAACGCTAAAATCAAAGATCTAAAATCAGATAATTTTATTTGCGTTCTTTTTTCTCCGCAGTTTATGTATAATTTATACTTGCCAATATTTGCACAACTACATAAAATTACTGAGCCAATAACTTTTCAATAGAGGATATATTCAAAATTAATTCCATCCGCTACTGCTCATGAATAACTCTGCAAAAATATCCTGGAATGACGTTCTGGTGGCATTTCAAGAAATTTGGGGTTACAAAGATTTTCGTTCGCCACAGGGAGAAATCATCCAAATTTTATTGGCAAAAAAAGATGCATTAATTATCATGCCTACTGGTGGAGGAAAATCTATTTGCTTTCAACTTCCGGCGTTATTACAAACAGGATTAACTTTGGTGGTTTCACCTTTAGTAGCGCTGATGGAAAACCAAGTTCAAGAACTACACCAACGTAACTTAAACGCCGCACTTTTACATAACGAATTACCCTCTTGGCAACGACGAAAAACTCTGCAAGCTTTAGAACAACAAAAGTTGAGGTTATTATATTTATCACCAGAAACTTTACTCAGCCCACCAGTTTGGCAAAGATTATGTCAGCCACAACTGACAATTAATGGCTTAATTTTAGATGAGGCACATTGTTTAGTGCAATGGGGAGAAACTTTTAGACCAGCCTATCGAAGAATTGGGGCGGTGCGGACAGCGTTATTAAAATCAAAACCAACAGGAACAAAAATAACACTAGCCGCTTTTACCGCCACCGCCGATCCTCTAGCCCAACAAACAATTCGAGAAACTTTACGACTAAATCAACCAGCAGTATTTTTATTAGACCCTTATCGTCCTAATCTTAACCCAAGAGTCCGATTGATTTGGACTCCACAAGGCAGGAAGCAACAATTATTAAAGTTCATCAGAGAAAAAGAAAAAACAGTAGGATTAGTTTACGTTCGCAGCAGACGAGATAGCGAGAATTTAGCTGCATGGTTACAACAGTTGGGTTACGTTACAGCCAGTTATCACGCAGGACTCGGTGCAGAAGAACGTCGCACCATTGAAACTGCTTGGATAGAAGGAAAAATACCATTCGTGATTTGTACTTCTGCTTTTGGTATGGGGATAAACAAGTCAGATGTACGTTGGGTGGTTCACTTTCACGCACCTTTGTTGCTATCGGAATACCTACAGGAAATTGGACGTGCTGGACGAGATGGTAAACCAGCAGAAGTAATGACTTTGGTAAGTGAACCTACGGGGTGGCTAGATCCAGAAGACAAGCAAAGACAGAAGTTTTTTGAAGATAAAATGCGATCGCAACAGCTACAAGCACAGCAATTAGTCAAAAAATTGCCCAAAACAGGCGAAGTGGATGCAGTGACAAGACAATTTTCCGATGCTGCGATCGCTCTTTCTCTGTTGCACAGTAGTGGTAAACTCAACTGGCTTGACCCTTTCCACTACACCATTGTGTCTAATACAAAAAATCAGCCTCTAACACAATTACACGCCGCCAAGCAGATGAATAAATATCTTTTTACCAAGCAGTGTCGTTGGCAATTTTTGTTAAACGCCTTTGGTTTTAACAAAGAAACTGGTAACTGGCGTTGTGGGCATTGTGATAATTGTCATTGACATCTCCCGCTCTTGAAAGAGAGGGGATTCTAATCCCTCTTTTAATAAACTGTATTTTTGGTTTATACTCTTTCTCTTTCTGATTTATGCGTATTTTCTTAGTACTACAGTTGTAGACAATGGCTAAGATAAGAGGAGATGAAGTAATTGTAATAAGCTTGCAATTTGCAAATACAGAACTACTAATTGTAGAGTACTACTAATGTCATTCTTCTTTAAACCGATGAATGTAGCTTATGCAACTCAGATTGTCCATTGGCGGTATGATGCGCCATATGATGTTTACAATAGTGTGTCTGACACAAGCGAAATAGAAAAGGCCATTCAATCATATCTGGACCCTCAGAATGGCTACTATTGTCTTAGTTGATGCTGAGAATGAACTGATTGCCTTTTGCTGCTTTGGAGAGGATGCCCAAGTATCAGGAGGCGATTACACAAGCACTGCACTGGACATTGGGTTAGGAGTTCGCCCCAACTTAACGGGGCAAGGACAGGGACAAAGGTATATTGCAGATGTCCTGAATTTTGCACAGTCAACGTTTCACTCCACAATCTTTCGCGTTACAGTGGCAGCGTTTAATGAACGTGCCTTGCGGACATGGAAAAAGGCTGGTTTCCAACAAATACAAACATTTCAAGCACGAGCAGATGGACGGCTGTTTGTGATTCTCATAAAACACGTTTCATGATGCTTCACCTGGCTTTTATTTCGAGCGACTCACCCAGTCTTGATGTAGACCACATGAGATGCAAAGTAGTGCAGCAAAATGTGGACTATCATTTTGTAACTCAATCTTACCGATTTTCTCCTGACACTTCCGACAAGGTTTAGGCATAATTACTCGAATATCACGTAATTTCATAGGAAGAAATATATTATATTTTTTAAACAATGATAGGTTTCATTAATATAGTTTGTAGTCTATAGCACTTGTCTATACGTACTGATTTGTTGGCTATCACTCTGTTGGAAAAGGTTTATGATCTATTGATAGTCATTAGCCATCGGTCATTGGTCAAAAATTATTGACTAATGACCAATGGCTATTTTTAAAACTGTTGCAAAAAGCGCAAATCGCTAGTATACACACGGCGAATATCATCGAGTTGATGTAGCACCATTGCAAAGCGTTCCACACCAAAACCAGCAGCAAAGCCAGTATAAACTTCTGGGTCGTATCCTACTGACTTCAACACATTTGGATCGACCATACCGCAGCCCATTACTTCTAACCAGCGTCCATTCCACTCCAAATCAACTTCCGCCGATGGTTCTGTAAACGGAAAATAACTGGCTCGGAAGCGGATAGGCAAATCACCAAACATTTGTTGCAAAAATGTCTTGATTGTGCCTTTGAGGTCAGTAAAAGTTAGTCCCTCGTCAATTGCTAAAAGTTCGATCTGATGAAAAACTGCTGCGTGAGTAGCATCTACGTTATCTCTCCGATAAACCCTCCCTGGTGCAACAATGCGGATTGGAGGTTCCTCGGCTTCCATGTAACGAATTTGCACCGATGAGGTTTGAGTCCGCAACAAATTACCATCTGGTAGGTAGAAGGTATCTTGCATGTCGCGAGCGGGGTGATCGGGCGGGGTATTTAGCGCCTCAAAATTGTAGTAGTCTGTTTCCATTTCTGGCCCAGCAGCTACGGTGTAGCCCATACCGACAAAGATATCCAGCACTTTGTCGATCATACCGTTGATCGGATGGATTCGACCTTGGGGACGATAAATTCCCGGCATAGTGACATCTATGGTTTCCGCCTCTAGCTGTGCCTGAATTTTAGCTGCTTCGAGAGTGGCGCGTTGTTGATCAAGGTTTGTTTGTAGTGCTTCTTTGACTGTATTGGCGATCGCCCCAATTTTTGGTCTTTCTTGGGCTGGAAGTTTGCCCATACCGCCTAGAAGCACTGATAAACTACCTTTTTTGCCAAGATACTTGACTCTTAGTTCTTCAAGAGTTTCTAAAGTAGCAGCAGCTGCGATCGCTTTTTCTCCTTCCTCTTGCAGTGCCAACAGTTGAGTCTCTAAATTACTTGTCATTAGTTAATAGTTATTGGTCATTGGTCATTGGTCATTGGTCATTGGTCATTAACTTTGAACTAATGACAAAGGACAAATGACAAAATACTAATCAAATTAATTAATAAGTCAATTGTGCATCAAAGGCAACGGTTGCAACGCAACCTAATTACTACCAGTTTAGAGTTTCAAAAGTGGAGAATGAAGAATTGGTAAACTACCATGTGTCTCTCAATCTCTGTTATCTGTTCCCCAATCCTCGATCCTCAATCCCCGAACGCGAGTGCGTCTTCTCTGGAGAATCCCCAATCCCCAATCCCCGATCCCTTCTTTCCCACTTGTGATTTAAAACATTGACAATTGCCCAAAGACTATTGACTAATGACTTAATGACAAATTACACATGCACTCACTCAACAGATGAAATTGCTTATCAGTAACGATGACGGTATTTATGCCTTGGGTATTCGTACTCTTGCAAATACCTTGGCAGAAGCAGGACATGAAGTCACTGTTGTTTGTCCAGATCGCGAACGTTCTGCTACTGGACATGGGCTGACGTTACATCAACCCATTCGCGCTGAAGTTGTCGAGTCTATTTTTCATCCTGCGGTCAAAGCTTGGGCTTGTGATGGTACTCCCTCTGATTGTGTAAAATTAGCACTGTGGGCTTTGCTTGATTCTCCCCCTGACTTAGTTCTTTCTGGTATTAATCAAGGTGCGAATCTGGGAACAGAAATTCTTTATTCTGGTACGGTTTCTGCGGCAATGGAGGGCTTAATTGAAGGTATTCCTAGTGTGGCACTTAGTCTTACTAGTTTCTCTTCTAAAGATTTTCAACCCGCAGCAAAATTTGCCAAAATCTTAGTGGAATATTTAGCGGCAAACCCTCTAGTAGATTTGATGTTACTTAACGTTAACATTCCTGCTGTGGAGTGGGGACAAATTGCCGGAGTCACCATCACTCGCCAAGGAGTGCGACGCTATGTTGATGTTTTTGATAAAAGAATTGATCCACGTGGTAAAACTTACTACTGGTTAACAGGAGAGGTTTTAGAAGACATAGAACCACCAGTAGGATTGAATTTGCCTCAAGATATACCTATGGACGTGGATGTTATCCGCAATCACTACATCAGCGTGACGCCATTACAATACAACCTTACATACGGCACAGGTTTGCATCAACTATCTCAGTGGAACTTCAAATTGCAGTAAATTTTAGGAGTACTGTAATTCCAATGTAATAGTTAAATGCATCGTGATTAAATATAGGCTATAAAGTAGGAGCTAAATTGCATTGCAGATAACCCCCAAATTCCATAGGGAGCCAGTCTAAAATCTAAATAAAATATAAAATCGGATGACCGTCCGCTCAGTCCAGCAAGCAACACCCATGTCAAGGATAGACAACCAATTTACCGTGCATTTTTGGGGCGTTCGCGGCAGTATTCCCTGTCCGGGACCAAACACTGTCCGTTACGGAGGTAATACCCCCTGTGTCGAGATGCAAGTGGATGGCAAACGCTTAATTTTTGATTGTGGCACGGGACTGCATGTTTTAGGGCAATCTTTGTTGCCCAAAATGCCTATAGAAGCTCACCTATTCTTCACTCACTCCCATTGGGATCACATGCAAGGTTTTCCCTTCTTTTCACCGGGTTTTGTGAAGGGAAATACATTTCATATTTATGGTGCGATCGCTCCGGATGGTTCAACCGTAGAACAGCGTCTCAATGATCAGATGCTGCATCCAAATTTTCCTGTTCCCTTGCAGATTATGCAAGCAAACTTAGATTTCTACGATGTTATACCAGGACAAGCAATACACATCGATGATATTACCGTAGAAACGGCTTCCCTTAATCATCCAGGTGAAGCAGTCGGATACCGGGTAAACTGGTGTGGTGGTGCTGCTGTTTACATCACTGATACCGAACATTTTGCAGACAAGCTGGATGAAAATGTCCTGTGGCTAGCTCGTGATGCTAATATCCTGATTTATGATTCCACATATACTGATGAAGAATATCATTCACCGAGCAATCCTAAAATTGGTTGGGGACATTCTACATGGCAAGAAGCTGTAAAGGTAGCCAAAGCCGCTAATGTTAAGACACTAGTAATTTTTCACCACGATCCTGCCCATGATGATGAGTTTTTAGATCATGTAGGGGAGGAAGCACGGCGGAAATTTCCTACTGCTGTGATGGCAAAGGAAGGAATGGTGCTTCAGGTTCCTGTTTCTGTTCCCTTATCAGAATCTTTTCCTATTAGTAAGTTTTCTGTGTAGATATTGCCAAGGAAGCAATTCTAGATTTTAGATTAGATTGGTGATCAAGAGCTTATTCTACAGGTAAGCGCTCTTTGGGTATCTGTGGTATGAGTTAGTCACAAGGCAAAAATGGATAGCACCAAATGTCTTGAAAGCGTCTATCACAGGCCAAAAACGCCCAAAAAGGCTATTTGCCTGAAGGTTAACAAAAAAGCTGAACAAACCTAAAATCCCAGAATCGACGTGCCAAATCTGTCTCAAAATGGGTGTTCTGTGTGGGTAACATCTTCAACTGAACTGGCTCTGACGCCAACTGCTGTCGCGCTTGGCAAGTTTGACGGTGTACATCGCGGTCATCAACGAGTGATTCAACCAATATTGAAGGATAGGGGGACACGGGGACAAGGGGACGCATCTGAGGACATGGCGACAGGGGGACACTCTGACACGGAGAACCTCACCACGTTTCCCACTCACCGCGTCACCGCGTCTGGTGAAGCCACGTTATCCAAAGACCACATCTACTCGACCGTCGTCACCTTCGATCCTCATCCCCAAGAGTTTTTTACAGGTCAACCCCGGAGTTTGCTCACACCATTGGATGAAAAAGTCCACCAGTTGCGATCGCTTGGAGTACAACAACTGGTACTATTACCCTTCGATAAAGAATTATGTGCTTTGACTCCAGAGGAATTTGTAGAAAAAATTCTCGTCCAGCAATTGCAAGCAGCACAAATTAGTATTGGGCAAGATTTTCGTTTTGGCTCTAAACGTACTGGTACTGCTCGTGACTTACAAATCATTGCTGCGAAATACAATATTCCTGTGAGCATCGCCTCTCTAGAAACTTGTGCAGAATCCCCAGAAAATTATACTGAGGTACACCAGCAGACTCGGATTAGCAGCTCACTGATCCGTGAGATTCTTGCTAGTGGGGACATTGAACAAGCAAACAAATTGTTGGGACGACCTTATACGCTGATCGGTACTGTGGTTAAAGGTCAACAACTTGGTAGAACTATTGGATTTCCCACGGCTAACCTCGAATTGCCCAAAGACAAGTTTCTGCCTCACACAGGTGTTTATGCAGTTCGTGTTTTTACTGTTAGTGAAACATTAGATATTACAGGAAATGGCTATTTTGGTGTGATGAATATAGGTAATCGCCCCACAATCAATGGTGTTCATCTTTCGGTAGAAGTACATCTATTTGATTGGTTTGGTGATTTATATGGTAAAAAGCTGGCAGTGCATCTAGAAAAATTTTTGCGCCCAGAACAAAAATTTCCGAATTTAGAAGCACTAAAAACACAAATTCACTTAGACTGTACAACCGCTAGAGCTTTTTTTAAGTGTTGAGTGTTAATTTTCTCTTGCTAAACTCCAGCTGATTAGGGATCGGAGAATAGGGATTGGGGAGGGAGACAACTAATCAGTTATCAGTTATCAAATTAAACTGTTAACTGATTCATGCCCAATCCCTGATCCCTATTACCCTAAGTTATTTCGGAGTAGTTTCCTGTCCCGATTGGGTAAAGCGAATTTCAATTCTTCGCCTTTGTTCATCTGCTTTTCTTTCTAATTTTGGTTGAGCAAATCCCTGATTGTTTGGTAGTAGTAGCTGTCCAGCAGAATATGCTCGAAACTTGAGTTGTTTAAACCGCCCACCTTTTTCTTGTTGTTGCAGTTTCTGAAGTTCTTTAACTACTGCTAAAGCCCGCATCAAACCTAAATCGGCATTAGAACCAGGGCATAAAATAGAAATATTTTGTGCTTGTGTTGCTACTGCTTCTAATTTTTGATCTAAGTTACTACGCTCTCCATTGAAATTACGATGACAATCAAGCGAACCTACTTCTTGTCCATCGGTATGAACCTACTTCTTGTCCATCGGTATGACCAACAACTTCAATAATATCAACTTTTTGCTGTGCTTTTTCAATTTCTTTTTTAATAGCTTTTAAAATTAGTCCATCTTGACCATTTTGCCTCAGATTATTTTTTAAATTTAATGGTAATTCTGCTTTACCAGATGCAAATTTATACTCTTCAGCAGGTAGGATAATTATTGTTTGTTTATTATCACTTGCTGCTTGTAATCTACTGTCAGGATTATGTATTGGAATTTTGGCGATCGCTAATAATAGTAGAAGTGTAATTACCATAAATGCATTGGACATTAAATCGGTAAATGAAGTCCAAATTTTGGGAGCATCCCAATTCCTATGCCTTCGATTTCTTGACAATCTAACACTTTCATCTCCGGAAGATTTAGGATTTCCTCTACAGGAAACTTCATAGCGATCGCCTGAAATTTTAGTACAGTATAATTTATATCATACCATGCACGCCTATTTGCTCATATTTAATTTTTTGTAAACTCTTGCAATGTCTACATTTTAGCCATCTATTACGTTAAATTGTACTTGTTAAAATCTATTCAATTCTGTTTTCTGCCATAAAATTAACGGAAGAACCATATATTTTTATTGTTGCGTTGCAACTAACATTAATCCCTATTAGGGATTGAAATCTACATTTAATTATCCACGTCTAATTGGTAAAATCCGCACCCGATATTGTGATTGATCAATAGTAACTAAAGCGCCTAACTCTAATTCACATTCAAATTGTTGTAAAGCAGAAATCACAAGATTTTCTATGCTGATAGGTAGAACATCTTGGGTACGAACTTGAATTACGCTTGGCGTTTCAGCTTGAGTTGCAGCTAGCAGAGAACCAAAGTCTAAATCATGAGTAAAAACGATGTATCCATGGGTCTTTGCCCACTCCATAATAACTGTATCCCGTTCGCGGGGATTGCCAACACTAGACCAATGAACAGATTCAATATCGTACCTTTCAAAAACCACAACCCAATCTGGGGATAAATTCATATCTATTAGGATTTTCATGCAGTTTTTAGAGGAACTTCAATTTCTTCAGCCCGCCAAGCTGCATAGGCAAGTGCCTCGTAAATATCTGCCTCTTCCAGGTAAGGATATGCTTTGATAATATCGCTGAAGCTATGTCCAGATGCCATTAAACCAACAATTGTGCCAACGGTGACACGCATTCCTCTAATGCAGGGTTTTCCACCCATGACTTGTGGGTTACGGGTAATTCTAGTGAGATTTTGCATAGCTGTTGTTGCTTGTGCTGTTTCATCCATATTAATCCCTATTAGGGATTGAAACTTGTCAAAAACCAGAGACACAGCGATTAAGCTAGAAAGTAGGAATATCAACAGGGAGACGAATGTGAACAGTATAGTTCACTGGCAACAACGAGTAGGTAATCAAAGAGACTGGGTATGGCGGGGTTGGCAAACTCGCTATACTTATATTCGCCCTAACCAAAATCACCACAACTCAACCCCCCTAATTTTGCTGCATGGGTTTGGTGCTTCCATAGGACATTGGCGACACAATTTAGAAGTGTTAGGAGAACAGCATACAGTCTACGCGCTAGACATGTTGGGTTTCGGTGCTTCCGAAAAAGCTTGTGCGAATTATAATATCCAGCTTTGGGTAGAACAGGTTTATGACTTTTGGAAAACATTTATCCGTCAGCCTGTAATCTTAGTAGGTAACTCACTCGGTTCGCTGGTTTCATTAGCTGCGGCTGCTACTTATCCAGAGATGGTGCAAGGTGTGGTGATGATGAGTTTACCAGATCCATCTTTAGAGCAAGAAGCAATTCCTGCTTTTCTGCATCCTATTGTTGCCACAATTAAAAATATAGTGGCTTCACCATTATTAATGAAACCCTTATTTTATTTTGTTCGCCGACCAAATATACTACGACGTTGGGCTACTCTTGCCTACGCAAACCCGGAAGCAATCACCGATGAACTAGTAGAAATATTAGCAGGGCCGCCCCAAGACAGAGGTTCGGCACGCGCTTTTAGTGCTTTATTTAAAGCAACAATTAGTGCCAATTTTGGTCTCAGTGTCAAGTCAATGTTGCCTAACTTAACAATACCCATGTTGTTAATTTGGGGAAAAAAAGATAAATTTGTTCCGCCAGCACTTGCTAATGAATTTGCTCAATATAACGAGAATTTACAATTACTTAGTCTAGAAGATGTCGGTCATTGTCCCCATGATGAAAATCCAGAAATTATCAACCAAGCAATTTTAGATTGGATTAATTCACTTGAAAATAGGGATCGGGGATTGGGGATTCTCCAGAGGAGACACTACGTATAGACGCGAAGTGGGTTCCGCAGGTAGTGTCCCGGAGGGAACTACCCAAAGGCTTATCACAGAGTACGGAGATTGAGGATCGGGATAAGAAATTGGGGAGCATCCCAATTTTTCAATATACCACTAAAGGTTTAAACCCGAACTTAGTAGCATAAGTCATCTTCATACTACATCAAATAAATCAAACAGAACAGTCTGCTTCAGCAGACTTTAACTATGAGACTGGGATTTAAATCGCAGGCGGTTTTGAACATTTGGGATGCTCCCAGTTAAAAGGCAAGAGAGTATTATCTTTTTTCTTTTTACTTTATTAAGGCTACAAACTAGCCAATCGTAACTTGATTAGTATCAACAGCAGTCGCCCCATTCACATTTCGTGCTACAGAAACCATTTTGTTGAGAATATCTTGGCTAGGAACTTTACCTTTTAATACAACAGTACTGCCAGTTTGAGCAACCCAAAGAGAATCGATATCATCTAATTGATTATCTTGGTCAAATGCTAGCGCTACACGCTTCGCTAAACCACTTTGATCATACTCTCCATTCAAGCCCATGCGTTCTGGAGAAATTTGTTGAGTAGCAGCAGGTGCAGCAGCCTGTTGTTGTTGTACTGCTTGGGGAGCAGGATTTACTTGAGCATTTTGTGGTTTTTCTAATCCAAAAAGTCTTTTTAACCAACCCATAAACTTTGTCTCCTATAAGGTCAATAACCCTTTGCAATATAAAAACTAAAACACACGATTTACATCTATCTATGTTCTGATGTTGAATTCAGAAGACTGATACTATTGGATGAAAAACTGTTATCTTTGTGTTTTTGTGTCTTGGTGGTAAAAAATTCTTGAACTATTATTGTTTATTCATATATCGAAATATAGCTGCAATATTACGCGCATCATCAATACCACGATGATGTGTGCCTTGTAATTCTAGCCCCAAATGTTTCAGAGCTTGCGCCATGCCAAATTTTTGCAACGCACCACAATATTCTGAAAATTCTTTTTTAATATTTCTATGTTCTGAATTAAAAGGATACGGGACATTGTGAAACTTACAGTCTTTGAGAAACTGGTTTTTATCATAGTCTCCCCAAGAACAGAAAGTGTGATTAGGAAATGAATATATCCATTCTTTAAAATGATAAATCACCTCTGAAAATTTCGGAGCAGTATCTACATCTTGCTGGCGAATGGTTGTCAATTCTGTGCAAAAATCTGTAAGTCGTGGATTTCTCACAGGTTGAATAAATTGCTGATATTCTGACTCAATTTGCCATGTTGAGCCATTTAACATCACTGCACCAATTTCAATAATTTCTGTTTCATGCCTGGGAATACTATTGTCATTAGAGCAGGTAGCCTCTAGATCGACTATGAGAAAATATTGAGTCATGTTCTAAATTTAAATTAATAATTATAATAGTTATCTCTAAAAACATTATTGACAATAAATTAAATATGTGTGTTAAGTAAGTCGGTGGGAATAAACATAACTGAGTTACGAAAAGTAAACATGCCTAAAAGCCTTACCAATAACCAATGACATAGACGCGCCTTCTTCGGCTTCAAGGTAGAGTATGACAAATAACAATCCCAACTAGTTAGCTTTATTTGTGCCGACTTACTTAAATTTAGATGAAAAAGGTTTAACCCAACCTGCTTGGATAGCTGCATCAAGAGCGATCGCAGCTATTTCAAACCACACCACACCCTCGAAAGTCAAAACCACAAACGGTAGTACATCACCAGTACAAGCAACACCAACATCTATCTGAGCTAATCCTCGTACCAAACCGAAGGCTAACACTCCTCCAGCCTTGAGATGTGGGTTTTGATCTTGACGGATGATATAACGATAAGTAACGCCAAATAACAACCCAGAGAAACTTGCTATTGCACCACTCAACAGAAACTGTAAATTGAAGAGTTCAACTCCTAGAGTGCGAAACTCAGGAAAATATTTTGCTAAAACCAGGTTGTTCATCAACGAAGTGATGAGGAAAGTTGAGAATAGACACAAAGCTGCCAAAATCCCAGCTTTAATAGATTCTAGGCGTTCTGCCATTAAATTATCTGAAATATTATTCATTTACAAGCTGGGTTGGAAAGACAAGGGAGATAAGGCAGACAAGGGGGACAAATGAAAGATGGGGAGAATAACTAATGATCCTTGAGCTTTGACCATTGACCAACCAACAACCAATTCCCAGTATTATAAATATTAGAGTAGTTTTGTAAAATAAGTTAAGAAGTACGACTATGGAGATTTTGACACTAGGATGGGTTTCACTGCTGGTTGTTTTCACCTGGTCAATTGCAATGGTAGTCTGGGGTCGTAACGGATTGTAGAGGTATCGTGGAAAGTCCACTCCTGAGTATTTTGGCTTTGCTTGCTCTGGTGCTATTAGTAGTAGTTACCGGAGGAGTTGGTTATCTGACGCTAGCTGATTGGCGCGATCGCCGTCTTCAAGAACAAGAAAAACGTGAAGTTCGACGCAGCAATCCTAAGCGGCGATGAAAATCTACAACTAGAGACGCTTCAACAGTTATCAGTTTTCAGTTGTCAGTTATCAGGTTTGTCTGTGTTAACTGATAATTTATGACTGATAAAAATGGAGCGTCTCTACAGGTTATATTTTTGGTAGTGGATTTTGCTTTATAGACAAAAATTATTGCTTTTGGTAGTAATCCCAAACTAATGCAATCAGTACTGCTAAACCAGTAATTGCCAAAGCATGGAGAGGATTTTGTCCTTGACTGACTGCAAAGGATGTAACGATACCAGCACCTAATGCAGCAGTAACAGCAGCAGTAACCAAGTCAGATTTGGAATTGCGATTATACATATTTTATCTTTGAGGATGAATTGATTCAATTGGTGGCTGTTATATCTCCCTCAAAGTAACATCCGGTTTTTTGGATTTTGACCTTTTAATAAATATCGCAATTAAGCTTTACTTTTGCTTACAAAGTAAATAAAACTTAAGGCAAAATTTAATTCTATTTATTTTTGTTCTTGCAAAAAGCTCCTAATAATTAGTAGCTAACTAGCTTGAAAATGGGTGTAGGGGTATAAGAAGAGTCATATATTTATTCACTATTTATTATTGTTGTGTGTCATCTGTTGTTTGAGTATCATCTTGTTCGTCAATTTTCGCGACATTACCCGATTTTACCCAACCTTCTTGATCACCATTTTCCAAACGAATTTTTTGCCAATCATTATCGCTGCTTTCTTCTAAAACTATCACTTTTTGATTAAAAGCAACTCCTCCAACACGTTCAGCGTCGGGAGTTGGTTCTTTTCGCAAACGTAAGCCTTGTTTCCAGGTTACACGCGCTTTATATGCTCCTGCTGGTATTGGTTCTGTTGATTCCTCTGGTTTAGGCGTTTGTTTGGGAGTTTTTTGAGAATTGGAAGTTGATGAAGATTCTTCTAAAGATACTTGATTAGTTTTTGATGTTTGAGATTTTGGTGGTTGTGTCTTCACTAGAGGTTGATCATTAGCATAAGTTGGTTTAGGCGGGGGTGCAGAAACTCGATTCATAAAATACAGCGCCATAGCAAACCCGCCACCAATTAAAATCGCGATCGCCAATGTAAACCCGAATATATACTTGAATATTTGAATCACCATAATTTAAAACTTCGGCATGAATACAATGTATTTTTCGTGTTGGCTGTTAGTGGATTTTAACAACTATCCACTATCCACTAACAACTCACAAATTGCTATTTTAACTGGCGTTGGATGCGATCGCTCAAAGGACTGTGTTTAGATGCTAAACGCGCCCTCCCAGCTGCGGCCCATTCTTGCAGTTGTTGAATTTGTTCGGTGGCGGTGCGAGCTAAGGGTATGATTTGGCTGGCAGCTTCTAAAATGTCATCGGTAGTAAAGTCGCGGTTTTGGCTAAAACCGATGTGCATGGCTTCAATTAAAGTTTGTTCAATTTCTGCACCGGAAAAATCAGGTGTTTCATACGCTAATCTGTCGATATCATAACTTTTAATGTTATGGGCGCGTAGTCTTGATAAATGCACATTGAAAATAGCTTTTCTTTCTTCTTGGGTAGGTAAACCTACGAAGAAAATTTCATCAAATCGCCCTTTTCTTAACATTTCTGGCGGTAGGGCTTGGATATCGTTAGCGGTAGAAACTACAAAGACGGGTGAGGTTTTCTCGGCTAACCACGTAATAAATGTACCAAAAACCCGGCTAGTTGTTCCTGCATCACCTTTACTACCCAGTCCCGAAAAAGCTTTATCGATCTCGTCTATCCACAATACACAAGGAGCGAGGGCTTCGGCTACTTGGATCATTTGGCGTGTACGCGATTCTGATTCACCCACTAAACCTGCAAATAATCGTCCCACATCCAAGCGCAGTAGGGGTAAGTGCCAATGATGAGCGATCGCTTTTGCTGTTAATGATTTACCAGTTCCCTGAATACCTACCAACAGCAAACCACGGGGGTGTGGTAATCCGTACTGTCTGGCTCGTTCTGTAAACGCACCTCCCCGACGCAGTAACCAATCTTTGAGATTATCCAATCCGCCGATGTCAGAAATTTGCTCGGTTGCGGGGATAAAATCGAGAATCTGGGTTTGGCGGATAGTTTGGCGTTTTTCTTCTAAAACCAGATCCACATCTTCTGGTTGTAATTCACCGTGAGTGGCGATCGCTCTTGCTAATACCCGGCGTATCCTTTCCATTGATAGCCCTTGACAAGAGCGCACCAAGTCATCTAAAAATTTGCTGGAGGGAGAATGACCAGTAGCGATTAACAAGCGTTCTAGTTCTGAGCGAATTTCGGCAGCGCTGGGTAAGGGAAACTCTACAACTGTCAAAACTTCGGTTAAATCATCAGGAATCGCAACTCTTGGCGACAACAGGATAATATTTTTTGGTTGTGACTTGAGGAGCCTAGCTAAATTGCGGAGTTTGCGAGAAATAGCTACATCGTCTAGAAAACGATGATAGTCACGCAGAATAAATACTCCCGGTGCTGTGGCGGGTATTTTTTCGACAAATTCTAAAGCTTGCAGAGGGTTACGTCGCCCAAAGCCTTGATCATTGGGGTTTCCCTGATAGCCATCGACAAAATCCCAAGTGTAAACCGGACGATTACCCTGATTTGCTGCTTCTTCTTGAATTGCACCTTCTAAACGCTCTTCCTCGTAGGTAGGAATATAGATGACGGGATAGCGGGCGCGGAGCAGTAGTTTGAACTCTTCACGGAAGCTCATAATATTTGGATGTTATTAACGAGTTGTTATTTTATGTAGTTCTTTCATTTTTAAGGTTTATACTGCTCTTCACAACTGTTTTGTATTTTTATCTATAGAAGTGAATATATCAAAAGCGATTAGTTCTCTTCCTTGTCAAGTAACAGAGCCTCTCAAAAATTATTCCCAGCCAGAGACTGGGAACGAAGAAATAGCCAAATGACCAATAACTAATGACCAATGACTAAGATGGAAGTTGCTTTTTCAAAGCTTCCAAAGAAGCCCAACGACGATCTACAGCACTAGTAGAATCTTGATCATGACTTGGTTGAATACCTGGACAATTTTGATCACAGAGTTGACGCTGAGGAATTTCTAAGCATACTTGCTCATACAACCATTCACCAGGGTCAAAATATCCGTGTGGTGATAAAGTTTCTACTAAATCTTCCACAGCTATTTCCCGTTCTAGGGGTAAAGATACTTCTTGCTCTGCGGCTTCGTCTAACCAGATGATTTCGGAGGTATCAACCACTAAGCGATGATTGTAGTTTTGCAAGCAGCGGTTGCAGGTACAAGTAATAATTGTTTCTGCTTTACCAGATACTTCTAAGTAGTTGCCCTGATGTCGCACAATAACACGCCCGCGAACTGGTGTCAAGGTATCTAAACCAGACAGAAACTCTTTAACTTGGATCTCCTCTGTCCGCTCCGGCGCTTTGGTTAGCTGCGGAATATAAATTGCGTCCATAGGATTTGTGAGACATCCTCACGAAAAATGAGCTTTTCTATCAGCAAAATAGCTGATAATACTTCTTTAGTCTAACTTTTTTGGGTTGTTAGTTGTTTGTAAGCATCAACAATCAACCAGCAACCACTAACCATCAACAATTTGATTATTCAGAGAATGCCAAGCGTACAACCAAATTACGATGTGGTTCCTTACCACGGCTGAAGGTTTCTAGATCCCTAAACTCTTTTAAAAACGTGTGGATTTGGCGACGTTCAGCCGAACTGAGGGATTTTATTTCCACTTCTTTTGCTGTCACTCGGACTTGTTCAGCAGCAGCTTGCGCGATCGCTTGAATTTCTGCTTGTCTGTTAATCCGATAACCGTTTAATTCTACGGTGTATGAAGCTTGTTCCTCATGAGGTTGATTTAAGTTGAGAGTAGAATTTGCTAGATACTGAATCGCATCTAGCACTACACCATCAGGCCCAATCAAAACCTGAGTTTGTTCTGGTGTCATATTGACATGATCAATAGTTAACCAGTAATTATCTGGTTCTTGAGACTCGCTCTCAGCGATCTTAACTATTTCTAAATCGCCTTGAATTTCAGTATTTATGCCAGTAAATTGCAGCAGTGTTTTTAACCACTGCTGCCCTCTTTCCATGCGAGAGTCAGTTATCATCAACCTGTAGCCTTTTTCTTAGAACTCTTTGGTTCAACTTTTTTAGAACTTTTTGGCTCATTAGAACTCTTTGGTTCAACTTTCTTAGAACTTTTTGGCTCAAAGGGCAATGTTTTTTGTTGTGCTTCCGTCTGCTTTTCTTGGGTGTCTACAATTTTTTGTAGTTCCTCTGGCAGGGGTTCACGAGAAAGGATGTAAGTTTGTAGAGTTTGGAAAATATTACCAATCACCATATACATCAACACCCCAGCAGGCAAGGGGAAGAATAAAAACATCCCGGAAAAGATTACCGGAGTAATTTTATTGACTGTATCCTGTTGTGGATTACCACCACTAGAATTTTGCCCCGAAAGGACTTGGCTGACGTAAAGAGTAATACCAAACAATACAACCATCGCCACAATATCCCAATGAATTGTGCCATCAGGATCAGTAGCTCCGACTCTACCCAAAGCCTCAATAAACAAAAATCCTTTGTCTGCTGCTAGCCCTGGAATAGTTCCAGTTATGGTGACATCTCCTGGCTGGAGAGCTTCGATATTACCTTGCTCATCAATTGTGATTCTTTCTTCCCCTTTGGTGATTTTCCATTGAGGAACTAGCCTGGTATCTGGGTGTTCTGTCAATAACTCCTGAAATGGCTTACCTTCAGGAGTCTGATATTGAATCTTGGTATGTTCTCCTACGGCTAATTTGCTACCTCCAGGGAGAATGGCACTTACCTTAAGGTGTTCCCCATCTGCAACATAGATGTTTTGGGGAGGAGTGACAAAAGCTTGGGGTTGAATTCTTTCGATTTGTTCAGCAGGAAGGATTTGCAAGTTAACGGTGTAGTTAACACCAGCAAAAGGCGATCCCCGCAAAGTTGCAAATAGCGCTAATAACACTGGCATTTGCAACAGTAATGGTAAACATCCAGCTAAAGGATTACCAAATTCCTTCTGGACATTCATCATTTCTTCTTGCTGCTTTTGCGGATCATCTTTAAAGCGTTCTTTAATTTCTTGCATCCGCTTTTGCATCAAAGGTTGGACGACTCGCATCCGTCGCATGTTGCGAATTGAACCAGCACTTAGAGGATATAGTGCAAAACGAATAATTAACGTCAAAGCAACGATCGCCAATCCATAGCTCGGCACAATGCTATAGAACAAGTCTATGATCGGCAACATTACGTTGTTTGAAAAAAACCCGATACCAAAATCCATTATTCTGAATTCAACCTGAGGTAATGTAAATTAACTACCGATTTTATACTTGGTAGTTTGTTGTTTGTTGGTTGTTGTTTGGAAGAATTATTGACCACCTACCATCAACTACCCACCATCAACAATTAACCACCAACGACCAAATCAAAATTTGAAAATCGGCTGACTGAATATAATTTATCGAAAATCAGGATCTGTCTGCGACTGTAAATCAACTACGGATAGCCGCACATTATTGAGGATCGGGGATTGGGGGTCGGGGATTGGGCATGAATCAGTGATTAGTTGTCCCTCATGTCTCCCTTCCTCTGTCCCCAGTCCGATCATTTCTTCGCAGCAGCATTAAAAGTGGGATTTTTGGCGGTGACTCGTTCAGTGATGTAATCATAGATTTCCCGGAACTTAGGAACAGCCCGTAATTCTAGACGACTACCATCTCTGAGAGTTAATACCATATCTCCCCATATGCCAATACCACGGGGGACTTTGACGATTTTGACAACTTCTGAGTAAATAACGTCGCTGCGATCGCGTCCCATCCAACCACCAGTTACAGAAACTCGGCGATCGGTGATCCTATAACGCAGCCACAATGCTCTCACAATTGCTCCTACCGTCAACGGTAAACCTACAATCGTCAAGCCAATAAGTATGTTTATTATTAAATCCCCAATATGGGGACCACCTTCAAAATATACTTCTTCACGAATGCCCATTTAATACCTCAGCTTGTGCCAACAACTGCTCTAATTCTTGCAGAAATTGTTGGGTTACGCACTTAGATTCTGCGGCCGTTGGTTTTACAACTACAACTAATCGCCATCCTGGTGACAATTGAGGCAACATTTTATGCAAAGCTGCCGATATTTGCCGTTTGAGGCGGTTACGAATTACTGCCCGTTTACTGACTTTGGTGCTAATCGAAATACCAATTTTGACTGGAAAAAGCACCGATTTGGTTGGTTTTACATTAGTTTGGGCAGTATCAAGAGAAGGTTTTTTCATAAAAGATGATGGCCGTAAGGCTCTCAAGGTGAAATAAGAACCATGACGGCGAGTACCTTCCCGGAAAACTGCCTGAAAATCTTTTCGGGATTTAAGCCGATTTGCTTTGGGCAAAGCCACAACTGCTATTTAAGTTTCCTTACCCTATACGCTGAGGCGATGACGTCCTCTTTTTCTTCTGGCTCGAATTACGTTTCTACCATCTGGTGTTCGCATTCTGGCACGAAAACCAGATGTTCTCTTCCTCTTTCGATTTGTTCCCTCTAAAGTTCTCCGCATACCTTTATCCTCTTCAGCAAAATTTTATAAAAAGTCACAATCTATAATTTTATCACTTTTTTGTCAATAAAATAGTCAAAAGTCCATTTGTCAAGAGTTTTTAACCATTGAGCCTTGACTGTCGCTTCGCTCCAAGTTAGAAGCCACCTATACTATAAAGAAAAAGGTAAAAGCCCCTAAATTGATTTATGGGGATTCTCTCTTTTGCCTTTTTACTTTTCACTTTTTACTTGTTTTGACTAACTAATACTAAGAATCCAGGTTCCCAAATAACGGGCTAATGGGACATCACCAGGAGTTTGAATCGAGCAGTTCCAATAGAAAATTCCTCCAAAAGCTGGATTTTTGACATTTGATAACACTATTTCAACATTATTACCTGCTGGTATGGCTTCTTGAGGGTAAATTTGAATCACGCGATTTTCTCTATCCCATTGCACATCAGACAGTGGGACTTTTTTGTCTTTCACGCGGACTTCAATTTTCTTGGGATCTATGGTTCCTTTGTAGTAATTTGGATAGTTAACAACAAATTGGGAAGCGGCGAATTTCATCTTTTTAGCAGGGATTTTTAAACGGTACCTGTCCCAATTATTGGTTTGTCCACCAAAATCCAATCGGAAAGGTAATTGATTTTCACTTTTGACACCGCTAAATAGTGTAAAACCTGGCAAACTCTGCGCCCAACTCATTGCTGGTAAACCTGTCAATAACAAGCCAGTCACCGCTAAGGCAGAAAATAAACGTCGCATAGTCAAGCTCCTGTGGCATAAATAAGGGTGATGTTTCAGTAACTGGGAGTAAAGGTTCGCAACCAAACTTTACTACTGACTTTATTTAGATTTTAGACGTCAAACTCTCTACAAAAGTGCCGTCCTGTCTAGATTTATGAAAATCCCTACTAGAAAAATAGTATTTTAATTTACAAAAAAGTTTACTGCAAAGTCTAGCGATATTCTGAGATATAGAAAGTTTTAATCATCACTTGTTTGCTGATAGTTTTACCAGAGATCAAGAAGTCATTGAAATCGACTTGTATTTCTAAATATGTACAAGTTTATCTAAAATTAAGATTTTTGTTATAAAAATTATGCGATTTAATAGAGCGATCGCCAGCTAACTTAAGCTAGATTGGTGGCAGTAAGCATTACTCACAGCAGAAAAAATTTCTAATCATGTGAGGAATTATTTGGTGAGAAATGAATCGATATTGCACTATGTAAACAAGACACAACGATATTTTGCAATCCCTAAAAGAATTTGAAGACATAGATGTAAAAGCTGGGGATCAGCATAGGATGTGCAATAAATAACCTATAAATGCAAGTATATGTAATTGCAACATCCATACAACGACACAGTCAGGCTTTGTCTAGATAGCCAGAGTGGGAAAGCGTAAAGGTAACTAAACTCTAGAAAGCCAATAGCTGATAGCCCCACCCCAAAGTTAAGAGTACGTCTAAATACTCATTGCAAAAGTTTCACAACTTGCATCAGAAATAAGTATTTAATCTCAAGGAGATTACATGAGAATAGCAGTTGCTAGGGAAATTGAAGTGTGTGAACGTCGTGTGGCATTAGTTCCCGACATCGTAGCGCGGTTGGTTAAACAAGGTTTAGAAGTTTGGATAGAAACTGGTGCGGGTGAACGAGCATTCTTTAATGATGCTGCTTACGAAGCTGCTGGAGCCACAATAATTGCCGATACTAACAAATTATGGTCAGAAGCAGACATTCTCCTCAAAGTCAGTCCGCCACAAGAGCGAGAAGACGGGCGTTCAGAAATAGACTTACTCAAAGAAGGGGCTGTACTGATTAGCTTTCTCAATCCTTTAGGAAATCCAGTCGTTGCCCAGAAACTGGCAGATCGCAAAGTCACAGCCTTGAGTATAGAGATGATTCCCCGTACCACTAGGGCGCAGAGTATGGATGCTTTATCATCACAAGCATCAATCGCAGGTTACAAAGCCGTACTCATCGCCGCCGCAGCATTACCAAAATATTTCCCCATGCTGACAACTGCTGCTGGTACGATCGCCCCCGCCAAAATATTTATCATGGGTGCTGGTGTTGCTGGCTTGCAGGCGATCGCCACCGCCAGACGCCTGGGATCAGTGGTAGAAGCTTTTGATATTCGTCCCGCTGTCAAAGAAGAAGTCCAAAGTCTGGGAGCAAAATTTGTAGAAGTCAAATTAGACGAAGAAACAACAGCTTCTGGTGGTTACGCCAAAGAAATTTCCGAAGCCAGCAAAAAGCGTACCCAAGAAGTTGTCACCGAACACATCAAAAATGCTGATGTAGTCATTACCACAGCCCAAGTCCCTGGCAAAAAAGCACCTCTTCTAGTGACAGAAGACATGGTTAAGCAGATGAAACCAGGTTCAGTAATTGTAGACATTGCCGCCGAACAAGGTGGTAACTGCGCTTGCACTGATCCTGGTAGAGACATTGTTGCTCACGGCGTTACCGTCATCGGCCCAATTAATTTACCATCTTCATTGCCAGTCCACGCTAGTCAGTTGTACGCAAAGAACTTGACATCTTTAATGCAACTACTCATCAAAGACAAAGCTGTAGAGATCAACTTTGCCGACGACATTGTTGATGCAGCTTGCATTACCCACGCTGGAGAAATTCGCTCTACACGGATTAAAGAAGCATTGCAAGCTATAAGTTCAGCAGTCAGTTAGGGATCGGGGAAAGGGGATTCTCCAGAGGAGACGCTACGCGTAGACGCGTAAGCGGCTTCTCATAGAGTACGGGGATCAGGGATCAGGGAGACAAGAAATTTTAGATTTTAGATTTTGGATTTCAATCTAAAATCCAAAATTCTTTCCAATCCTCAATCCCCAATCCCCGCTCCCCGATCCCCAATCCCCGCTCCCCGATCCCCAATCCCCAATACTCAAGGATTTTCTCAACATGACAGAAGCATTAATTGCGGCTTTGTTTGTATTTGTCTTAGCATCGTTTACCGGATTTGAAGTGATCAACAAAGTACCGCCGACTTTGCATACGCCCTTGATGTCAGGCTCAAACGCGATTTCTGGCATTGCTGTATTAGGGGCAATTGTCGCTTCTGGTGCTAGAGAGTGGAATGTATCAGTCATTCTCGGTTTGATCGCCGTTGTACTAGCAACTATCAACGTGGTGGGTGGTTTCCTCGTCACAGATCGGATGTTGCAAATGTTTAAGAAGAAGGCAAATGGGTAATAGGTAATGGGTAATGGGAAAGAAAATCACTAATTACCAATTACCAATTACTAATTACCAATTACCAATTACCAATTACCGCACTTAACTTTATGACTGATTTTCTTCCAACTGGGATTCAATTGGCGTATTTAGTCGCTGCGTCTTTATTTATTCTGGGCTTGAAGCAATTGGGTTCACCTGCGACAGCACGAAAAGGTAATGTTATCGCGGCTGTGGGAATGCTGTTGGCAATTGTGGCAACACTTTTCGATCAGCATGTGTTGAACTTCCAGATGATTTTGGTCGGGTTGGCAATTGGATCGGTACTCGGTGCGATCGCAGCCTATAAAGTCCAAATGACAGACATGCCACAAATGGTGGGTTTGCTCAATGGTTTAGGCGGTTCTGCTTCTGCTCTTGTGGCGGTTGCGGAATTTTGGCGCTTGCTACAACATGCCCAGACAGTACCCCTGGATGCCAACATTTCCATGTTATTGGATGTGTTAATTGGTGGTGTCACTTTTACGGGTAGTATGATTGCTTTTGCCAAACTGCAAGGGATTATGAGTGGTTCACCAATAACATTTCCCTTGCAGCAACCATTCAATGCCTTATTGTTGGGTTCCTATGTAGTGGGTAGTGGTTTTTTACTCATGGAACCACACAACTTAACTGCATTTTTGGGAATTGTTGTAGTTTCTCTAGTCTTGGGTGTGATGTTCGTCATTCCCATTGGTGGCGGTGATATGCCAGTGGTAATTTCGCTGTTGAACTCTTTTTCTGGTTTAGCTGCGGCTGCTGCTGGTTTTGTGGTGATGAACAACATGTTGATCATCGCTGGTGCATTGGTGGGAGCATCTGGGATCATCCTCACCGAAATTATGTGTAAAGCGATGAATCGCTCTTTGATCAGCGTTTTGTTCGATGCTTTTGGCAGCAGTGGAGGTACAAGCGTCAGTGCGGCTGGTGGTGCTAAAACTGATCAAACCGTCCGTAGTATTGATCCAGAAGAAGGCGCTATGATGCTGGGTTATGCTCGTTCTGTAGTGATTGTTCCCGGTTATGGGATGGCGGTAGCGCAAGCACAGCATAGCGTACGCGAATTGGCAGATCAACTCGAACGTATGGGTGTTGATGTTAAGTATGCCATTCACCCTGTAGCTGGCAGAATGCCCGGACACATGAACGTCTTGCTAGCAGAAGCAAACGTTCCCTATCAGCAACTGCACGATATGGAAGATATCAATCCTCAGTTTGAGCAAACAGATGTAGCGCTGGTAATTGGAGCAAATGACGTGGTAAACCCAGCCGCACGCAGCGATACCAACAGCCCAATTTACGGAATGCCGATTTTGGAAGTAGATCGGGCGAAGCAAACAATTGTGATTAAGCGGGGGATGAGTGCAGGTTTTGCTGGCGTAGATAATGAGTTGTTCTACAAAAATAAAACCACAATGCTTTTTGGTAGTGCCAAAGATATGGTGGCGAAGTTGGTTTCTGAGGTAAAGCAGTTATAAGGTAATACGGTTGAGATTGAAGGTTATTGATCTGCTTTCCTGATGTGTAGAGACGTTGCAATGCAACGTCTCTACGATTTTTTAGCTGGATAATTTTTCATGTTTTGAAAAATTTGAAATGCTCACGCTTTTATCCCCTTGCGCTTAAGTTACCAACAACTTTGAGTAGAGGTTTATGAACAATAAACATCTCCAAAATAGTATATTTTGTGGTAAAAGAACGTCAATAGAAGT